>NZ_JBEXOS010000018.1:0-109174 GCF_040611655.1 Streptomyces sp. NPDC006552 | reverse complement strand
GCCTCTTCGACCACGTACTGGATCGCCGGCTTGTCCACCACCGGAAGCATCTCCTTCGGAGTCGCCTTCGTGGCCGGCAGGAACCGGGTGCCGAGGCCTGCGGCAGGGATGACAGCCTTGGTGATCCTGGTGTGCGCGTCAGTCATGCCCGTCACCATATCCGGCACGTATAAGGGGAATCCGTGGGTCCGCTGTGCCGGCACATATCTGCACGGAACAGGAGAAATCTGTGAGTCGTCCATGACCGGCCCCGAAGGCGCGCGTGGCGCCCACCCTGACAAGCGGACCTTGCGGCGGGGCTTCCTGGCGGTGAGGAACACGTTGCCGTCGGATGACGTGCGGGAGACGGGGCTGGTCCTCGCCGAGCGGGCCCTGGAGGTGCCCGAGCTGGCCCGGGCCCGCACGGTGGCGGCGTACGTCTCCGTGGGCGGCGAGCCCGGGACCGCGCCGCTGCTCGACGCGCTCCGCGCGCGCGGGACGCGGGTCCTGCTGCCGGCGCTGCTGCCCGACAACGACCTGGACTGGGGGGTCTACGAGGGGCCCGCCTCGCTCGTGGAGGTGCGGCACCCGGGCC
Source organism: Streptomyces sp. NPDC006552 (assembly GCF_040611655.1). Classification (NCBI taxonomy): domain Bacteria; kingdom Bacillati; phylum Actinomycetota; class Actinomycetes; order Kitasatosporales; family Streptomycetaceae; genus Streptomyces; species Streptomyces sp. NPDC006552. Next base: position 108,600 of record NZ_JBEXOS010000018.1, on the reverse strand, counting down.
GGATGGCGCTGTGGGAGCCGGGCGGCGAGCGGCTCGGGGCGGACGCGGTGACGGCCGCGGACGTCGTCCTGCTCCCCGGGCTCGCCGTGGACGCGCGCGGGATGCGGCTCGGCCGGGGCGGCGGCTCCTACGACCGGGTCCTCGCGCGGATCGAGGCGGCCGGGGCGCACCCCGCGCTCGTCGTGCTGCTCTACGACTGCGAGGTCGTCGCGCACGTCCCGCGGGAGGCGCACGACAAGGCCGTGCACGCCGTGGTGACGCCCTCGGGCGTGCGCCGCTTCCCGTGACGCGCAAGGGGCCTGCACGCGCGCGTGCAGGCCCCTTGCGCGGTCGCTGTCCTACGGCTTGAGCACCAGCGTGTCCGACGTGGCGGCGCCGACGGACTTCGCCGTGAAGTGCCACGGCAGCAGCTCACCCTTGACCCACTTGTCGGTCTGGTCGGTGTAGTGGGCGCTGTAGGTGTGGCCCGAGGCGCCCGTGAGGTTGATCCACTTGGACTTGTCGAGGTCGGCCAGGTTGACCACCATGCGCATCGACGGCACCCAGTCGACGCCGTAGCCGCCCGCCGCGTTCCAGCCGGTGGCGTTGACCGCCGCCTCGCCGCCGCCGAGCTTCCAGGGGCCGCGGTTGAGCACGTACTGCAGCCACCCCGGGCCCTCGGTGCCCAGGGTCTGGTTCTTCAGCTCCAGCTTGTGCAGCCGGCCCCAGCTCCAGGTGTCGATGTCCTTGCCGAGCTTGGCCGTCAGGTCCCAGCGGGCGTCGTCCATGGCCCGCTTGAACAGCTGGTCACGGGTGGTGGTCGGGTCGTTGTTGCGGCTGCCCGGCGTCTGCCACCAGCCGTTCTTCTCGTCGTCGATGATCTTGCGCACGACCTCGAACCAGCGGTCACCGCCGTCCGGCTGCGCCGAGTGGGCGTCACGCTGGCCGCACTCGCGGACCTTGCGGTCCTCGTCGGCCGGGCCGGTGTTGTCGACCGGCGTGACGCTCAGGCACTGGCCCTCGACCCGCAGCTCCTTGGGCAGCTTGTTGCCGAAGGCGAGCTTGAGGACGTTGCGCCACACGGAGTTGAAGTACGCGGCCGCGGCCGAGTCCGGGTTCTGGGTGTAGTCCCAGTTCTCCAGGAGCTGCTGCGCCTGGCGGACGTACTTGTCCTTGACGTCGATCTTGAGCAGCTTGGGCACGAGCAGCTTGGCGATCTCGCTGCTGTTGTCCATCTGCATGGTGCGCATGTCGTCGGTGGAGATCTTGCCGCCACCGTCGATCTTCGACTTGATGAGGTCGGTGATCCGCTGGCTGCGGGTGCCGTAGCCCCAGTCCGTGGTGAGCGTGTGCGGGTAGTCCTTGCCGACCACGGCCTGGTTCGCGGTCACGATGTAACCGCGCTTCGGGTTGTACTCGTAGGGCAGCTCGGCCTGCTTGATGTAACCGGTCCACTTGTAGTCGGCGTCCCAGCCGGGCGCCGGCAGCGAGCCGTCGCCCTCGCCGCGCAGCGGGATGCGGCCGGGCAGCTGGTAGCCGATGTTGCCCTCGACGTCGGCGTACGTGAGGTTCTGCGAGGGCACCTGGAAGTCGGCGGCCGCCTCGCGGAACTCGCTCCAGTCCTTCGCCTTGTCGATCTCGAAGACGGCGTCCATGGTGGTGCCGGGGTCCAGCGCGGTCCAGCGCAGCGCGATGCCGTAGCCGTCGCCGCGGTCCGGCGCGGTGGCGCCCACCGGGGCCTTCTTGCCGACCTTGACGAGTTCGTCGTTGCGGTCGGACAGCAGCGGCCCGTTGTTGGTCTCGCGCACGGTGATCGTCTTGGCCGCGCCGCCGGCGACCTTGATGACCTCCTCGTGCGTCTTGAAGGGGACCGTCTTGCCGCCGTACTGGTAGCCGTCGCCGTCGAAGCGCTCCAGGTAGAGGTCGGTCACGTCGGCGCCCGAGTTGGTCAGCCCCCAGGAGATCGACTGGTTGTGGCCGATGACCACGCCCGGCATACCGGCGAAGGTGTAACCCGTCACGTCGTACTGGCATTTCGCCGAGACGCTCGTGCAGTGCAGGCCCATCTGGTACCAGACGGACGGCAGTTGCGGCGCCAGGTGCGGGTCGTTGGCGAGCAGCGGCTTGCCGGTGATGGTGTGGTTGCCGGAGACCACCCACGAGTTGGAGCCGATGCCGTTGCCGTTGGGCCCGAGGCCCGCGGAGTCGGGGATCTGGTCCAGGACGTCGGCGAGGCCGCCCAGCTGGCTCTGCAGGCCCGTGGGGGCCTGTGTGCCGCCCGCCAGTCCGGTGCCGGCCGCCCCGGAGGTGCCGCTCTGCGTCTGGCCGCCGGAGGCCGTGGGCTCGTAGCTCTGCGTGACGCTGTTGTAGCCGCCCTCCTGCACGATCGGCTGGTGGCGGTCGTAGGGGTACTGCGGGTAGAGGTCCTTGATCTGCTTGGCGCTGAGGCGGCTCGTCATCAGGGAGCGGTCGATCTCGTCCTGCATGTTGCCGCGCAGGTCCCAGGCCATCGCCTTCAGCCAGGCCACGGAGTCGACCGGGGTCCACTTCTGCGGCTTGTAGTCGTTCTCGAAGCCGAGCGCCACGTACTCCGCGGAGACCGCCTTGCCGCTCTTGCCCGCCAAGTAGGCGTTGACGCCCTTGGAGTACGCCTGAAGGTACTTCTTGGTCGCGGGCGACAGTGTGGAGTCGTACTCCCGCTGCGCGACCCGGTGCCAGCCCAGGGTGCGCAGGAACTCGTCCGTCTTGACCTGGCCCTTGCCGAACATCTCGGAGAGCCGCCCGGAGGTGGTGTGGCGGCGCACGTCCATCTCGTAGAACCGGTCCTGCGCCTGGACGAAGCCCTGCGCCATGAACAGGTCCTCGTCCGTGGAGGCGTAGATCTGCGGGATGCCGTAGCTGTCCCGTTTGACCTGCACCGGCCCGTCGAGGCCGTCGAGTTGGACGGAGCCCGTCGTCTGCGGCAGGGAGGCGCGCACGCTGTCCACGCCCCAGTAGGCGCCGTATCCGATGCCCGCGACGACGGCCAACACGAGGACGATCACGAGCAGTCGGGCGCGGCGCCCCTTCTTCTTGCCGGACTGGCGACCGGAAGGAGCGTTCGTAGTGGAGGGCATCGCGATCCTTGCTGTCCTTCGCTAGCGGCTGGCTGGAGCAACCATACGAGCAGTGCGGAGCGGGCCCGGACGCGGAGTCGGGATGCGGGCGCCGGGCGCGGGGAGCCGGGCCCGGGCCCGAGCATCAAGAAAACGTTAACGATTAGGTAAGGTAACGAAGTACCTCGCTCGCGGAAGGACCGGCCCCTGACTGTCCACCACCTCAACCAGCTCTTGCTCGTGAGCGCGCTCGTGCTGCTCATCGCGGTCGCCGCGGTGCGTATCTCCTCGCGCAGCGGGCTGCCCAGCCTCCTGCTCTACCTCGGCATCGGCATCGCCATGGGCCAGGACGGCATCGGCGACGTCTCCTTCAGCGACGCCGAGATGACTCAGGTCATCGGCTACGCCGCCCTCGTCGTGATCCTGGCCGAAGGCGGCCTGGGCACGAAGTGGAAGGAGATCAGACCCGCGCTCCCGGCGGCGGCCGCCCTCTCGCTCGTGGGTGTCGCGGTGAGCGTGGGGGTGACGGCGGCGGGCGCGCACTACCTCGTCGGCCTGGAGTGGCACCAGGCCCTCATCATCGGCGCGGTGGTCTCCTCCACGGACGCGGCGGCCGTTTTCTCCGTCCTTCGTAAGGTGCCGCTCCCGACGCGCATCACCGGCGTCCTGGAGGCCGAGTCCGGCTTCAACGACGCGCCTGTCGTCATCCTTGTCGTCGCCTTCTCCGCGGCCGGCCCGGTGGAGCACTGGTACGTCCTCGTCGGCGAGATCGCCCTGGAGCTCGCCATCGGCGCCGCCATCGGGCTCGCCGTCGGCTGGCTCGGCTCCTACGGGCTGCGGCACGTCGCCCTGCCCGCCTCCGGCCTCTACCCGATCGCCGTGATGGCCATCGCCACGGTCGCCTACGCCGCGGGCGCCATGGCCCACGGCAGCGGCTTCCTCGCCGTCTACCTGGCCGCCATGATCATGGGCAACGCCAGGCTGCCGCACTGGCCCGCCACGCGGGGCTTCGCCGAGGGGCTCGGCTGGATCGCGCAGATCGGCATGTTCGTGCTGCTCGGCCTGCTCGTCACGCCGCACGAGCTGGCCGACGACATCGTGCCGGCGCTGGTGATCGGGCTCGTGCTCACGGTGGTCGCGCGCCCCCTGGAAGTGGTCGTGAGCCTGGCGCCCTTCCGCATCCCGTGGCGGGAGCAGGCCCTCATGTCCTGGGCGGGGCTGCGCGGCGCCGTGCCCATCATCCTGGCGACCATCCCGATGGTGACCGGCGTCGCGGGCAGCCGGCGGATCTTCAACATCGTCTTCGTCCTGGTCGTCGTCTACACCCTCATCCAGGGCCCGACCCTGCCCTGGCTCGCCAGGAAACTGCGTCTTGGCTCCTCGGAGTCCGCCGCCGACCTCGGCATCGAGTCCGCCCCCCTGGAGCGGTTGCGCGGGCACCTGCTCTCCGTCTCCGTCCCGGAGGACTCCCGGATGCACGGCGTGGAGGTCGGCGAGCTGCGGCTGCCCAAGGGCGCCGCCGTCACCCTGGTCGTCCGCGACGGCACCTCCTTCGTGCCCGCCCCCGCCACGGTGCTGCGCCGCGGCGACGAACTCCTGGTCGTGGCGACCGACCCGGTGCGCGACGCCGCGGAGGCGCGCCTGCGGGCCGTCGCGCACGGCGGCAAGCTCGCGGGCTGGCTGGGCACCGGGGGCCGGACCGCCCGTTAACATGGTCCGACAGACAAAGATCCACGAAACCACCACCGACTCTGCCTGACGTAGAGCCGGCGCGACCGCAAAGCGGCCGCGGTCCCCTGGCGGCACGGCGCCCACCGGCGCCCGGGCCGCCTGGTCCAGGGCCTCCCCTGGCGCGGACCGCCGGCATCACTCGGTTCCCGGCGCTGTGAGGACGGCTCTCGGTCCGGCGACCCCCTCGACCAGGCGGCCGGCGGACTACCAGGCGGCAGAAAGGCGAGAGCCGTGCCACAGAAGGCCACGGTTCCCGGCACCTCGAACGCACGCCCGGGCTACGGGCAGCTGCTGCGCACCCGCGGCGCCTGGACGTTCCTGCTCCCCGGCTTCGCGGCACGCCAGCCGTTCGCGATGCTGACCATCTCCATCGTGCTGCTCGTGCAGCACACCTCCGGCTCCTACGGGACCGCGGGCGCGGTCTCCGCGGCCACCGGTGTCTCCATGGCGCTGTTCGCGCCCTACGGCGGCAAGCTGGCCGACCGCTTCGGGCAGCGGGCCGTCCTGCTGCCCGGCGTCCTCGTGCACAGCGCCTCGGGGGCCGTCCTGACCGTGCTGGCCCTGTCCGGGGCGCCCACCTGGGCGCTGTTCCTCGCCGCCGTGCCCACCGGGGCGTCCACGCCCCAGGTCGGCCCGATGGTGCGGGCCCGGTGGGGCGTCACCCTCCAGGGCTCGCCCCTGATGCAGACCGCGGCGGCCTTCGAGTCGGTCACGGACGAGTTCACGTTCGTGCTCGGCCCCCTGTTCGCCACCGCCCTGTGCACCGGCGTCAACCCGGCCGCGGGGCTCATCACGGAGGCCGCGCTCACGCTCGTCGGCGGGCTGCTGTTCGCCGCGCAGAAGGCCACCCAGCCGACCCCGACCGCCGGCTCCCTCGACGGCCACGCGCGCGTGGAGCACGTCTCCGCGCTCCGCGTCCCCGGCGTACGGGTGCTCATCGTGACGTTCCTCGGCATCGGCTCCGTCTTCGGCGGCATGCAGGTCTCGCTCGCCGCCTACACGGAGGCGATCGGCGAACCCGGCCTGAACGGCGTCCTGTACGGCACCTTCGCCGCGGGCAACATGCTCTCGGGCCTCGTCTGCGGCGCCGTCGCCTGGAAGGCCGCGCCGCAGCGCCGGCTGCTCGTCGGCTACACGGCCCTGGCGCTGACCGCGTCCGGCCTGTGGGCGGCCCACTCCGTCCTGCTCCTGGCCGGCCTCGGCCTGCTGGTCGGCGTCTGCATCGCGCCCTCGCTGATCACCGGCTACACCCTGGTCGAGACGATCGTCCCGGCGGGCTCGCGCACCGAGGCCTTCACCTGGCTGACCGGCGCGGTCGCGCTCGGCCAGGCGGCCGCCGTCACGGTGGCCGGACAACTGGAGGACCACTTCTGGGACGGCGCCGGATTCCTCGTCCCGATGGGCGGCACAGTGCTCGCCCTCTCGGTGATGTTCCTGCTGCGCTCACGGCTCGTGCCACCGCCCCCGGGACGCACCGTGGCACGTGGCGTCGGTCACCGAGTACCGGTCACAGTGGACTGATCTCGCGGAATACGTCACTATGGATCGTCGTTAGCACTCAACGAGTGAGAGTGCCAGGAGGAAGACACAGTGCCGACTTACCAGTACCAGTGCACCGAGTGCGGCGAAGGCCTCGAGGCGGTGCAGAAGTTCACCGACGACGCTCTCACCGAGTGCCCCAACTGCAAGGGCCGCCTGAAGAAGGTCTTCTCGGCCGTCGGCATCGTCTTCAAGGGCTCGGGCTTCTACCGCAACGACAGCCGGGGCTCCTCGTCGAGCAGCAGCCCGGCGTCCGCGAAGCCGGCCGCCGAGTCGAAGCCGTCCGAGACGAAGTCCTCCTCGGACTCCAAGCCGGGCTCCACCGGCTCGTCGGCGTCCACGAGCTCCGGTTCCACCAGCTCCACCAGCTCGTCGTCGGCCGCCTAGGCGCGACCCCCGCGAGACGTCTTACGAGACCCTGTCGTCCCCGACGGCGGGGTCTTCGACGTCGCAGCCCTTGGTTACTGTGCTGACCATGGCGACCACTACGCACACACGCGCCGACGCCGAGATCGGCGTGATCGGCGGCTCCGGCCTCTACTCGTTCCTCGACGACGTGACCGAGGTCCAGGTGGACACCCCCTACGGGCCGCCCAGCGACTCCCTCTTCCTGGGCGAGGTGGCCGGGCGCCGGGTCGCCTTCCTGCCCCGCCACGGCCGCGGCCACCACCTGCCGCCGCACCGCATCAACTACCGCGCCAACCTGTGGGCGCTGCGCTCGGTGGGCGTGCGCCAGGTCCTCGGGCCGTGCGCGGTCGGCGGACTGCGGCCGGAGTTCGGGCCGGGGACGCTCCTGGTGCCGGACCAGTTCGTGGACCGGACGAAGTCCCGGGTGCAGAGCTACTTCGACGGGCATCCGCTGCCGGACGGCACCGTGCCGAACGTCGTACACGTCTCGCCCGCCGACCCGTACTGCCCCGCGGGGCGCGCGGCCGCCGTGCGGGCCGCGCGCGGCAAGCAGTGGGAGGCGGTGGACGGCGGCACGCTCGTCGTCGTCGAGGGCCCGCGCTTCTCCACCCGGGCCGAATCGCGCTGGCACGCGCAGATGGGCTGGTCGGTGGTGGGCATGACCGGCCACCCCGAGGCGATGCTCGCGCGGGAACTGGAGCTCTGCTACACGTCGTTGACGCTCGTCACCGACCTCGACGCGGGCGCCGAGAGCGGCGAGGGCGTCTCGCACGACGAGGTCCTCAAGGTCTTCGCGGCGAACGTGGACCGCCTGCGGACGGTGCTCTTCGACGCCGTCGCCGAGTTGCCGGGCAACGGCGAGCGCGACTGTCTGTGCGCGGGGGCACTGGGGGGAATGGACCCGGGGATCCGGCTGCCCTGAGGGTGTGACGGGGTTGTCCACAACCGGCGGGTAGTGCACGGGGTCCGGCGGGGGTCGGTCAGACCGTGGATCGTGGGCGGCGAGACGGGTGCGGGACACGGCCCGTCCGCCCCACCCGAGGACCTCGCCCGTTCGGCCCGGCTCGTCCGGCAGGACACACGCGACCCTCCCGACCCGCAGGCGGTGACCGCTATGTCCACGACTCCCCCGGCCCAGCTCAGCACTCCCCCCACCTCCGAGGTGCCCTCCTTCCCTCCCGTACGCGTCCGGGGTGCGCGGGGCCGGGCCGGGCGCCCGGGCCGCCGCCGGCGCGGGCCGGCCGCGGTCGCGGGGTTCGCCCTGTCCGCGGTGGCGCTGGCCGCCGCCGTGCCCTCGTCCGGCGCGGGCCGGGACCATGAGCGGGCTCCGGCGCCACCCGGCGAGCGGGCGCGGGGCCCGGCCGTGACGGTCTCCGCGCCGGTGCGGATCGCCGACGCGGGGGCGGTGCGGCTGCTGCGGCCCGGCGACCGCGTGGACGTGGTGGCGGCGCGGGCCGACGGCCGCCCGGGCGTGCGGGTCCTCGCGGCGGGCGCACGGGTGACGTCCGTGCCGGAGGACGGGGCACCGCCCGACCGGCCCGGTGACCCGGCGGCCGGAGGCGGAGCGCTGGTCGTCCTCTCGGTGGGCCGGGCCACGGCGGTGCGGCTCGCGGGCGCCGGTGCCACGGCGCGCCTGGCGGTGACCCTGTGGTGAACGGCCCGCTGATCGCGGCGGTGCCGCTCCAGGCGTCAGATCCCTCGATCGGATTACCGAATTGGACAGGTCTGATCCGTGCTGTCGTAGGTTGCGACGTCGTTTGCTCCGCATCCTGTGCACGTGAAGAGAGGCCGCCCTGTGAGCGAGAAGAAGGATCTGAGTCTGTGGGAGGGCTTCAAGGCCTTCCTGATGCGTGGCAACGTGATCGACCTGGCGGTCGCCGTCGTCATCGGCGCCGCGTTCACCAACATCGTGAACGCGGTGGTGAAGGGCGTCATCAACCCGATCGTCGGCGCCTTCGGCACCCAGGACCTGGCGGGCTACAAGTCCTGCCTGAAGGCCCCGTGCACCGGCGGCGACGGGATCGAGATCCTGTGGGGCTCGGTGCTCAGCGCCGCGCTCGGCTTCCTGATCACGGCCGCGGTCGTCTACTTCCTCATGGTGATGCCGATGGCCAAGTACCTGGCCCGGCAGGCCGAGCGCAGGGCGGCCAGGGAGGGCGCGCAGGAGACCGTCGAGGTCTCCGAGCTGGAGGTGCTCAAGGAGATTCGCGACGTACTGGTCACGCAGCGCGGTGGTTCGGGTCCTACCGGGGTCTAGCTCGCGCCCTCGGCAGGCCGCCGGGGCGCACCCCGCGCCGGGTCCTGACCCGCGGCGCGGGGGCCGCCGCGGCGCTTCACAGGTGGTGGGGCGGCTTCTCGTCGAGGAAGCGGGCCAGGTCGGCCGCGCTGTTGTCACCGGCCGCGGGCCGCTCGCCCCATCCGCTGTCCGTGTCGTCGGCGGACTGGACCGTCAGCGGATCGTCGAAGATCAGCACGGTCTTCGGATCGCGCGGCTCGGGGCGCTCGGCGCGCTCGGGGACGGTACTCATGCCTCCAGGGTACGACCCCGGCCCGGGCCGGGGACCGGAGCGCGGTGGGGCCGACGCCGGCCGGCATGGGGGAAGCGGCGACCCGATCGGGCACGCACAGGCCACCGCCGGGCCCTTCGGTCTGCTGTCCTTGACCCATGACGTCCACACCATCCCCCCACGCCGCGCCCGGTCCGGACCCCGCGCGGCGCCCCACCCCCCACCACTCTCCCGTGCGGCGCCTGACGGAGCGGGCGCGGGACGAGAAGCACCGCGTCGCCTCCTCGCTCGAGCTCTTCTTCGACCTCTGCTTCGTCGTGGCGGTGGCGCAGGGCGGCGTGGAGCTGGTGCACGCGATCGCCGAGGGCCACACCGGTACCGGGGTGCTCGACTACGCACGGGTCTTCTTCGCGATCTGGTGGGCGTGGATGAACTTCACGTGGTTCGCCTCGGCCTACGACAACGACGACGTGCTCTACCGGGTCGTCACCCTCATCCAGATCGCCGGTGTGCTGGTCCTCGCGGCCGGGGTCTCCCGCGCCTTCTCCGACGAGTTCACGGTGGTGTGGCTCGGCTACCTGATCATCCGGCTCGCCATGGTGGCGCACTGGCTGCGCGCGGCGCGCTCCACGAGCGGCGCGGAGCGGACGGTGGCGCTGCGGTACGCGGGCGGGGTCCTGCTGTGCCAGGTCGGCTGGCTGGGGCTGATGTTCACCCCGCACGGAGCGCGGAACTGGGTGTTCCTGGCGATGGCGCTGCTGGAGATGGGCGTGCCGCTGTACGCGGAGCGACGCCGTCAGACGGCCTGGCACCCGCACCACATCTCCGAGCGGTACGGCCTGTTCACGATCATCGTGCTCGGCGAGACGATCGCGGCGGCGACGGTCGCGGTGAAGTCCGGCGTCGAGGAGAACGACGCGCTCGGCGAACTGCTGCCGATCGCGGCCGGTGGCGTCCTCATCGTCTTCGCGGCGTGGTGGATCTACTTCGCGGTGCCGATCCACGAGCGGCTGCGGACCAGCCGCGAGGCGTTCCTGTGGGGCTACGGCCACTACCTGGTCTTCGCGTCGGCGGCGGCGATCGGCGCGGGCATCGAGGTCGCGGTGGAACAGGCGGTCGGCAAGGCGCACCTCTCCACGACGGCGGCGTCCGCGGCCGTGACGGTCCCCTCGGCTCTGTTCCTGCTGACGGTGTGGGCGCTGCACGCCCGGTACTTCAAGGTGGGCACGGCCCAGCAACTGACGCTGCCGGTGAGCGCGTTGCTGGTGCTCGGCTGTACGTTCGCCGGCCACTGGGCGGTCCTGACGGCGGGCCTCGTGGCGGCGCTCACGGTGGCGACGGGGGTGACACTGTCGTCCCGGGCCGCGCGCGAGCGCACGCCGGGAGCCGCCTGACGGGCCTGCACCCGCACCGACGCCCACCCGGCGGGTCTGGATCCGATTGGGGCCCGCCCGGCGAGTCTCCAACCCTGGGTCACCTGACGGACCTGCAACCTCGCCAGGCCGCCGGGTCTGGAGAGCACCGGGGGCCGCCCGACGGCTCTGGAGCACCAGGGGCCGCCCGACGGGTCTGCAACCCCACCCGGGGCCACCTCGCGGGCCTGCAACCCCACCGGGGGCCGCCGAGCCTGGAGAGCACCCGGGGCCGCCTGACGGATCTGCGGCCCCGCCAGGGTCGTCCGACGGATCTGCAGCCCCACCGGGGCCCTGCGGACAGCCCCGCAACCACACCGGGGGCCCGCCCGACAGCCCCGCAACCACACCAGAGGCCCACCCGGCAGACCCGGGCGGAGCGGAGCGGCGTGGTACGCATGGCTCATGACGACGACGTACAACGACGCGCTCACCGACGTGGACGGCGTACGGGTCGGGCACGCCACCCGTGCCGGTGACGGGTTCCTGACCGGGACCACCGTCGTGCTCGCCCCGGAGGGTGGCGCGGTCACCGCAGTGGACGTGCGCGGCGGCGGCCCCGGCACCCGGGAGACCGACGCGCTCGACCCGCGCAACCTGGTGCAGCGCATCGAGGCGATCGTGCTGACGGGCGGCAGCGCGTACGGGCTCGACTCGGCGTCCGGCGTGATGGCCTGGCTGGAGGAGCGGGGCCGCGGCGTCCTGGTGGACGGTCCCGAGCGGGTCGTCCCGGTGGTGCCGGCGGCCTGCGTCTTCGACCTCGGCCGCGGCGGCGACTGGCGGGCCCGGCCCGACGCCGGGACCGGCCGCGCCGCGGTGGCGGCGGCCGCGGCGACCCCGCCGCGCTCCCCCGTAGCCGAGGGCACCGTGGGCGCGGGGACCGGCGCGGTCGTCGGGCGGGTCCGCGGCGGCATCGGCACGGCGTCCACGGTGCTCGGCTCGGGCATCACGGTGAGCGCGCTGGTGGTCGCCAACGCGGCGGGGTCGGCGGTGGATCCGGCGACCGGGGCGTTGTACGGGGAGTTCTTCGCGGGGGACGGCCCGGTGACGTACCCCTCCCCCGAACTCCACGCGGCGGCCGGTGAGCGGCTGGCCGACGCCGCCGCCGCGAACGGTCCGGCACCGCTCAACACCACGCTCGCCGTCGTCGCCACCGACGCCGTTCTCAGCCGCGCCCAGGCGCAGAAGGTGGCGGGGACCGCGCACGACGGCATCGCGCGCGCCGTGCGCCCCGTGCATCTGCTGAACGACGGGGACACGGTCTTCGCCCTCGCCACGGGCGCCCACCCGCTCGACGCCGCGGACCCGCTCGCCCTCAACGAGATCCTGGCCGCCGGCGCCGACCTGGTGACGCGCGCCATCGTGCGGGCCGTGCGCGTGGCGGAGTCGGTGCGCGGGCCCGGCGGCACGTACCTGTCCTACAGCGACCTCTACGGCCCCCGGCCGGCGCCGACGACGGCCCCACGCGACGGCGCCCCGTAACGGCTCTACGTAACGGCGCCTTCACCTGCGTAACAGAACGGTCTCTGTGTCGGCCTTCACAGCAAATGGAAGGAACCCCTCCAGCTCTCGCGGACTCTCTCCTCGTACCGGATCAACCCCCCGCAACACCGCAGAAGGAGCAGACCGTGAGAAGCCAGAACATAGCCGTCGCGTGCGCCGGCCTCGTCATCGGCGCCCTCACCCTCACGGCCTGCGGCGGCAGCGCCACCGCCGACGACGAAAAGGGCGCCGCCGGCGGCGCGAAGGACGCCCCGCAGATCACGCTCTCCGCCAAGGACGGCTCGACCGGCGCGTCGATCAACGCGACGGGGGTCAAGGTCCGCGACGGCAAGCTCACCGGCGTGCAGCTGACCGAGTCCGTCTCCGGCAAGCGGGTCCCGGGCTCGATCGCCGCGGGCGGTGCCAGCTGGAAGCCGAAGGGGCAGTTGGAGCGCGGCACCAAGTACCGCCTCTCCGCGACCGCCGAGGACGCCGACGGCCACAAGGCCGCGGCCAACTCGATCTTCACGACCGTCTCGAACGCGAACAGCTTCATCGGCACGTACACGCCGGACGACGGGACGACGGTCGGGGTGGGCATGCCGGTGTCGTTCACGTTCGACAAGGCGATCACGGACAAGAAGGCCGTGCAGTCGCACATCACGGTCAGCTCCAGCAGCGGACAGCAGGTCGTCGGCCACTGGTTCGGCGCCCAGCGCCTGGACTTCCGGCCGCGGGACTACTGGAAAGCCGGGTCCCGGGTCACGATGAAGATCGCCCTGGACGGGGTCGAAGGCGCGAGCGGCGTCCACGGCGTGCAGAACAAGACGGTCACCTTCACCGTCGGCCGCAAGCAGGTCTCCACGGTCGACGCGGACACCCAGCAGATGACGGTCGTGCGCGACGGGCGGACGCTCAAGACGGTGCCGGTCTCCACGGGCAGCCCCCAGCACCCCACGTACAACGGCCAGATGGTGATCTCCGAGAAGTTCACGCAGACGCGGATGAACGGCTCGACGGTCGGCTTCGGCGGCGAGTACGACATCCCGGACGTGCCGCACGCGATGCGACTGTCGCAGTCGGGGACGTTCATCCACGGCAACTACTGGAGCGCGCCGGGCATCTTCGGCGCACAGGGCACCAGCCACGGCTGCGTCGGCATGCGCGACGTCAAGGGCGCGGGCGGGGACACCACGGCCAAGTGGTTCTACGACCACTCGCTCATCGGCGACGTCGTCGTCATGAAGAACTCCCCGGACAAGACGGTCGCCCCCGACAACGGCCTCAACGGCTGGAACCTCAGCTGGAGTCAGTGGACCGCGGGCAGCGCCGGCTGACCTCGGCCACGCCCGCCACCAGGGCGGAACGGCACAGGCCGCGCGGGAACCTCCCGCGCGGTCCGGGCGTTGTGCGGAGAGGTTTCCCAAATCCCGTTCCCCGTTTGCGATTTCAAGGACATGATGTCCGACACAGGGGCTACGGTATGCACCCACGAGGTGACATGCAGCAATGCCGGGAGGTGCCTTGAGCGTTCCGCACGACTACGAGTTCGACGCAGCGTCCTGTGCGTCGTCAGCACCGTTCACGTCGTCCGTTCCGCCCACGTCGGCCGCGGCCCCGTCACCCCCGGGCACCTCGCCCGACGAGCAGCTGGCCAAGCTCCTCGGCCGCGCGCTCAACTCCTTCGAGCTGCCCGACGAGATCCTCCACCGGCTCGACAGCGCGCTCGCCTACGCCGGGTCCCTGCACTCGGCGCACCACAGCGCGGGGCGGCACCGCGAGACGTACCGGCACACCTGGCTCCTCGCCGACGGCAGCGCGCTCACTCTGTGGGAGCTGGTCCACAACACGGGCCGGGACGGTGGCGAGCAGCACGAGGTCTACGTCACCGAGGAGGAGCTGCATCTGGCCACGGGCCGGCTGCCGTTGCCCCAGGAGGCCGCGCCCGACTTCGAGTTGCAGGTGCCGATGGTCCCCGTCCAGCTCGCGGCGGCCCCGCCGGAGCGGCGACGGTTCGGGCCCGCCGACCCCGACAGCTCGCTGGACCACGCCAGGCGGCTGCTGCGCCGCGCGGAGAACCTGGACGCGACGACCCGTCCGGGCCCCGGCACGGCACGGCTGCTGCGCACGGCGTGCGCGCACCAGATCACGCAGGCGTTCGGCCGCCGCGTCAGCCAGGGGTTCGCGTTGTACGAGCACGCGTTCCTGCTCCGCGACGGGGCCGAGGTCAGCCTCTGGGAGGTCGAGCACACGGCGACGCCGGACGGCCGGCACATGTGCGAGGTCTACGCGACGCAGGACGAGGCCCGCGCGGCGATCGAACGCCGGGTGGCGTCCCGCCGCACCAGCGCCTGAGCCCTGCCGGGCGGACGAGGCGCGGGCCTGGCACACCCGGGGAGGTCAGGGGCGGCGGAGCCGCCAGGCCGGGTCGACGGGTCACAGCGGCCGAACCGGCAGGCTGGGCCGACGCTCCACAGCGGCCGAGTTGGCAGGCCGGGCCGAGGGGTCAGGGGCGGCCGAACCGGCAGGGCTACTGACGGATCAGGGGCGGCCGAACCGGCAGGGCCACTGACGGATCAGGGGCGGCCGAACCAGCAGACCGGGCCGACGGGTCAGGGGTGGCCGAACCAGCAGGCCAGGTCGACGCTTCAGGGGCGGCCGAACTGGCAAGCCCGCCGACGGATCAAGGGCGGCCGAACCAGCAGGCCCGCCTACGGGTCAGGGGCGGCCGAATCGGCAGGCCGGGCCGACGGATCAGGGGCGGCCGAACTGGCGGATCAGGACGGCGAACGCGTCCTGTTCGTCGGGCGTCAGCGGGACCGACTCCAGCGCCGGAGCCTGCGCCTGACCCGGCAGCGAGCCCAGCGGCAGTGAGCGCGGCACTGACCGGGGCGGCGGCAGGGCGACGACGCGCACCAGCCGGATCAGACCGGCCACCCACGCCACGGTGGCGACCGCGAGCATCACCACGCCTATCTGCTGCAGGACCGACACGTGCTCAGGCATGCGGTCCAGTGAACACCACGGTCCGGGCGTTTGGTCCCGGACCGTGACGTATCTCGCAGGAACGGACAGTTCCGGTCACCACGCCCGTGGCTCCTGGCTTCAGGCGGCAGCCGGAACCTTCGGCTCACCGGCCGGTGCCGAGGGCGAGGTGCCCGCGTCGCCCGTCGGCCGCGCCGAACTCTTGCGCAGCCCCTTCAGGGCGATGACCAGGGCGGCGGCCACAGCGACCCCGGCGGCGATCGCGACCAGGTAGAGGAACGCGTCGCCGATCAGCGGGACCACGAAGATGCCGCCGTGCGGGGCCCGGAGCGTGCAGCCGAAGGCCATCGACAGGGCGCCGGTGACCGCGCCGCCCGCCATCGAGGCCGGGATGACGCGCAGCGGGTCGGCCGCGGCGAAGGGGATCGCGCCTTCGGTGATGAAGGACGCGCCGAGCACCCACGCGGCCTTGCCGTTCTCCCGTTCGGCCGGGGTGAAGAGCCTGCCGCGCACGGTGGTGGCGAGCGCCAGGGCCAGCGGCGGCACCATGCCCGCGGCCATCACGGCGGCCATGACCTTGAGCGAACCGTCCGCCGGATCGGCGAGCCCGCCGACCGCGAAGGCGTAGGCGACCTTGTTGAGCGGGCCGCCCAGGTCGGCACACATCATGAGGCCGAGGATCACGCCGAGGACGATCGCGTTGGCTCCGGTCAGGGAGTTGAGCCAGTCCGTCAGGGCGCCTTGCAGGGCGGCGATCGGCTTGCCGATCACCACGAACATCAGGAAGCCGACGGCGATGGAGGAGAGCAGCGGGATCACGACGACCGGCATGATGCCTCGCAGCACGGCCGGTACGTTCACCTTCTGGATCGCCATGACGACGCCGCCCGCGATGAGACCCGCGGCGAGGCCGCCGAGGAAGCCCGCGTCGACGGTCAGCGCGATCGAGCCGCCCACGAAGCCCGGCACGAGCCCCGGCCGGTCCGCCATGCCGTACGCGATGTAGCCGGCCAGCACCGGGACGAGGAAGGCGAACGCGGCCTGGCCGGTGTAGAAGAGCAGCGCGGCCCAGCTGGTGGTGGAGGTCCAGTCGAAGTGGTTCAGCAGGGTCTCGACCTTGACGTCCGCGACCTCGTAGCCGCCGATGGCGAAGCCGAGCGCGATGAGCAGCCCGCCCGCCGCCACGAACGGCACCATGTAACTGACGCCTGACATCAGCCATTTGCGGAGCTTTGTGCCGTAACCGTCCGCGCTGTCGCCGGAGTTGTCCACAGGTGTGGAGGACGGGTCCGCGCCGCGGGCGGTGGTTTCACCGCGGGCCGCCTTCTCCCGCACTTCCTGGATGAGTGCGGCGGGGCGGTTGACGCCGGCCTTGACGCCGACGTCGACCGTGGGCTTGCCGGCGAAGCGGTCCTTCTCGCGGACCGGCACGTCGTGCGCGAAGATCACGCCGTCCGCGGCGGCGATCACCTCCGGGGCGAGGCGGGTGAAGCCCGCGGAGCCCTGGGTCTCGGCCACCAGTTCGACACCGGCGGCGGCGCGGGCCGCGTTCTCCAGAGCCTCGGCCGCCATGTAGGTGTGGGCGATGCCGGTGGGGCAGGAGGTGACAGCGACGATCTTGAACGTCTCTGGCTGTGACTCGGCCTGGGGCGGCTCCTTGCCGAGGGGCTCGTCCGGAGGCGCGGCGTCGCCCCGGATCAGGGCCGCTGTCCGCTCGGGGTCGGTCGCGGCCCGCAGGGACGCCTTGAAGTCCTCGTCCATCAGCTGCCGGGCGAGCGAGGAGAGGATCGATAGGTGGGCGTCGTCCGCGCCCGCCGGGGCCGCGATCAGGAAGACCAGGTCCGCGGGGCCGTCCGGCGCGCCGAAGTCGATGCCCTGCGCCGCGCGGCCGAACGCGAGAGTCGGCTCGGTGACGTGCGCGCTGCGGCAGTGCGGGATGCCGATGCCGCCGTCGAGGCCGGTCGGCATCTGGGCCTCGCGCGCGGCCACGTCGGCGAGGAAGCCGTCGAGGTCGGTGACGCGGCCCCGGGCCGCCATGCGCTGCGCGAGCGAGCGCGCGGCCTCGTCCTTCGTCGGGGCGGACAGGTCGAGATCGACCAGGTCCGCGGTGATCAGCTCCGTCATCGCGGGCTCCTCTGGCTGCGCGGCTGCCGGGCGGTCGCCGGGCAGGCCGCGGGGGCGGGTTCGTCGTGGCCGGGGGCGCGGTGGCGCGCGCCCGCGGCGGGGCTCCGCGTCACGGCACCGGTTCCGTGAGGGGGCGGTCGAGCGGTACCTGCGCGGTGAGGGTGACCGCGTCCGGGTCCAGGTCCGCCGGGGCCGGCATCGCGCTGCCGGGCAGCTGGACCGCGGCCGCGCCGTGGGCGACCGCCGACGCCAGGGCCCGGGGACCCTGGCCGCCCGCGATCAGGAAGCCGGCCAGGGAGGCGTCGCCGGCGCCCACGTTGCTCCGTACGGTGGGGGCCGGGGCGCTCGCGAACCAGGTGCCCGTGGCGTCGACGAGGAGCTGGCCGTCCGCGCCGAGCGAGGCGAGGACGGCGGCCGCTCCCGACTCCCGCAGCTGCTCGGAGGCCTTGAGCGCGTCGCCGACGGTGGCGAGGGGGCGGCCGACGGCCTCGGCCAGCTCCTCGGCGTTCGGCTTCACCACGTCGGGGCGCTCGCGCAGGGCGGCCAGGAGGGCGGGCCCGGAGGTGTCCAGGGCGATCCGGGCGCCCGCGGCGTGGGCGCGGGCCACCAGCGCCGCGTACCAGGACGGCGTGAGGCCGCGCGGGAGGCTGCCGCAGCAGGCGATCCAGGCGGCGCCCGCCGAGCGGGTGCCGACGGCGCTCAGCAGTGACTCGGCTTCCTCGGCGGAGACTTCGGGGCCGGGAGCGTTGATCTTCGTGAGGGTGCCGTCCGGTTCGGCGAGGGCGATGTTCGACCGGGTCAGGCCCGCGACCGGGACCGGGGCGACCGGGATGCCCTGGCCGGTGAGGAGTTCGCCGAGCAGGGCACCGGGGGCGCCGCCGAGCGGGAGCAGGGCCAAGGTGGGGGCGCCCGCGGCGGCGACCGCCCGCGAGACGTTGACGCCCTTGCCGCCGGGGTCCATGCGCTCCGCGGTGGCACGGACGACTCCGCCGCGGTCGAGGCCGGGCAGCTCGTAGGTGCGGTCCAGGGAGGGGTTCGGGGTGACGGTGAGGATCATGCCGCGGGTCGCCGCTTTCGTGGGGTCCGTACAAGTGGTGCCGGTGGAGGGGGGGTCACGCGCGGATCACCTCCGTGCCGGCCGCCTCGATCGCGGCGGCGGCCTCGGGGGGAAGCCCGGTGTCCGTGATGAGCAGGTCGACGTCGGTCAGGGCGCCGAACCGGGCGAAGTGCTCCTGCCCGTGCTTGGCGGAGTCGGCGAGGAGGACGACCCGGCGGGCGGCGGCGACGGCGGCGCGCTTCACGGCGGCCTCGGCGAGGTCGGGGGTGGTCAGGCCGGCCTCGGCGGAGAATCCGTTGGCCGCGACGAAGGCGACGTCCGCGCGGATCTCTCCGTAGGCGCGCAGTGCCCAGGCGTCGACGGCGGCCCGGGTGCGGTGGCGGACCCGGCCGCCGACGAGGTGGAGCTGGAGGCCGGGGTGGTCGGCGAGGCGGGCCGCGGTGGGCAGCGAGTGGGTGACGGCGGTGAGTTCGGACGCCAGCGGCAGCGCCGCGGCCAGCCGGGCCACCGTCGAACCGGCGTCCAGGATCACGCTGCCCTCGGCAGGCAGCTCCGCGAGGGCGGCGCGCGCGATGCGGTCCTTCTCGTCGGCGGCGGTGGACTCGCGCTCGGCGAGGTCGGGCTCGAAGTCGAGCCGCCCGGCCGGGATGGCGCCGCCGTGCACCCGGCGCACCAGACCGGCCCGGTCCAGGGCCTTCAGGTCGCGCCGGACGGTCTCGGCGGTGACCTGGAACACCTCGGCCAGCGACAGGACGTCGACGCGGCCGCCCTCGCGGGCGAGTCGGAGGATCTCCTGCTGGCGCTCCGGTCCGTACATGTCCGTGTACCTGTGCCCTGATCTGTGCGTGTGCCCGAATCTGTGACTTCCCCCCGAAGATACGGGCCACCACCGAGGAAGTAAACAGATCCGGGCATCTAGCGGACACAAACAGACACTGCGGAGAGCAGGCTCAGACCAGTTCGGGCCGCCGCTCCCCTTCCTCCAGGTCCGGGTGCTCGTCCGTGTGCGCGTCCTGCGGCGTGGTGGCGGGCGGCTCGGCGGGCCCGGCCGCCGGCTTGCGCGGCAGGGCGAACATCAGCAGGAAGACGCCGGCCAGGATGCCCGCGACCCACAGCAGCGCGCTGTGGAAACCGTCGACGAAGGCGGCGCCGCCCGCACCGTCCTTCAGGTGGTCCTCGACGACGGTGAAGAAGACCACCGAGACGAGGCTGAGCCCGAGCGCGTTGCCCATCTGCATGACGGTGTTGATCAGTCCGGACGCGGAACCCGCGTGTTCGCGCGGCACTTCGGAGAGGATCGCGTCGGTCAGCGGAGCGACGATCAGCCCCATGCCCAGGCCCATGATCACGAGCGGCAGCGCCATCTGCCAGGAGGCGATGCCGAGGCCGTAGTGCCCGGACTCCCACACGTAGACGAGGGCGCCCGCGGCCATCGTCAGGGCGCCCGCCTGGAGCACCTTGCGGCCGAAGCGCGGCACGAGCCGCTGCACGGACAGGCCCGCCGCGACCGAGACCGCGACGGAGAACGGCACCCCCGTCACGCCCGCCCGCAGCGCGCTCCAGCCGAGACCGAGCTGCATGTAGAGCGTCCAGGTCAGGAAGAAGATGCCCATGGTGAGACCGAAGACGGTCTGCACGGCGATGCCCGCCGCGAAGCTTTTGACCTTGAACAGGGACAGCTCGATGAGCGGGGAGCCGTCGCGGCGGATCTTCGTCTTCTCGTACGCGATCAGCGCGGCGACGATCACGACGGACGCGGCCATCATGGCGTACCCCCACAGCGGCCAGCCGTTCTCGCGGCCCTGGGTCAGCGGGTAGACGAGGGCCAGCATGGCCAGGGTGACCAGGACGACGCCGACGAGGTCCAGCTTCAGCGCCTTCGGTGCCTTCGACTCGCTGATCACGCGGGAGCCGAGGATCAGGGCCGCGACGCCGACGGGCAGATTGATCAGGAAGATCGGGCGCCAGGCGAGGCCCGCGATGTCCCACTGGGTGAGCAGGGCGCCGAGCAGCGGTCCGGTCACCGCGCCCAGACCGACGATCGCGCCGAACAGACCGAAGACCTTGCCGCGCTCGTGCGCCGGGAACGTCGCGTGCACGATCGACAGGACCTGCGGCACCATCAGCGCCGCCATGCCGCCCTGGAGGATGCGGGAGGCGACGAGCATCTCCGGGTTCGCGGCGAGACCGCAGAGCGCGGAGGCGAGGGTGAAGCCGGTGATACCGAGGAGGAAGAGCCGCTTGCGGCCGAAGATGTCGCCGAGCCGGCCGCCCGTGATGAGCAGCGCCGCGAAGGCCAGCGCGTAACCGGCGGTGATCCACTGGATCTGGCCGGTGGTGGCGCCGTCGTCGTGCTGGATGGTGGGCAGGGCGACGTTGACGATCGTCACGTCGACGAGGTCCATGAACGCGGCGGTCATCACGATCGCCAGCGCGAACCAGCGCCGGCGGTCCTGGGTCTGCGGGGGCGCTGCCGGTGCGGGTCGCGGAGTCGGTGAGGTCATGACAGCAGCGTGGCCGCCAAGTAGGTCAGAGCGTGTCCTAGAAGGGCGCATTCTGGAGGCATGACGACGACCAGTACGGACACCCCGGCCCGGTTGCTCCAACTCCTCTCCCTGTTGCAGACGCCCCGGGAGTGGCCCGGCGGCGAACTCGCCGAACGGCTCAAGGTGTCGCGGCGCACCGTGCGCCGCGACATCGACCGGCTGCGGGACCTCGGCTACCCCGTGCAGGCCTCGATGGGCGCTGACGGCGGCTACCGGTTGATCGCGGGCAAGGCTCTGCCGCCGCTCGTCCTCGACGACGAGGAGGCGGTGGCGATCGCGGTGGGGCTGCGGGCCGGGGCCGGGCACGCGGTGGACGGCATCGAGGAGGCGTCGGTGCGCGCCCTCGCCAAGCTGGAACAGGTCCTGCCCTCGCGGCTGCGGCACCGGGTCGCCACGCTCCAGGCCGCCACGATCGCGCTGACCTCGGGGGACGGCGCCACGATCGCGCCCGAGACGCTGACCGTGATCGCGTCGGCCACGGCCGGCACGGAGCGGCTGCGGTTCCACTACCGCGCGGCCGACGGCACGGAGACGCGCCGCCTGGTCGAACCGTTCCGGCTCGTCTCGACGGGGCGCCGCTGGTACCTGGTGGCGTACGACGTCGACCGCGACGCCTGGCGGACGTTCCGGGTCGACCGGGTCTCGGAGCCGTTCGCCACGGGGGCGCGGTTCGTGCCGCGGGAGGTGCCGGAGGGGGACGCGGCGGAGTATCTGCGGCGGTCGGTGGAGGCGCGGGGCGGGGCGGCGTACGAGGTGGACGTGGAGTTCGCGGCGCCGGCCGAGGAGGTGGCCGCGCGGGTGCCTCCGGCGGTGGGGCGGCCCGAGGCGCTGGCGGGTGGCGGGTGCCGGGTACGGGCGCCTGCGGCCGGGCCCGTGGAGTGGATGGCCGTCCGTCTGGCCATGACCGGCTTCGAGTTCCGGGTCCGGGGGCCGGAGGAGCTTGTGGTGGCGGTACGGGAAATGGGCTCACGGATGACGCGGGCGGGGTCCGTTGCGGGTGGGGGCTTGCCGGCGCGGTAGGGGGCGGTCCCGTCTGCCGGGGGCGGTTTCGTCGCGGCCCGCAGCCCGGTGGGGCTTCTCGCGCAGTTCCCCGCGCCCCTGAAGCATGCGGCTCCGCCGCAGCTCAGAAGGGGGATGCCGCACGCAGTGCGCCTCTCAGGGGCGCGGGGAACGGCGCAACCAACCCCCACCGGCCCGCAGCCAAAAGCGGGCGCACGCAGTGCGCCTCTCAGGGGCGCGGGGAACGGCGCGAGAAGCCCCACGACGGGACAGCCGAACAACGACCTCTCAAGGGGCGCGGGGAACTGCGCGACCAGGCCCCACCGGGCGGAGAGCCGACCAGCTACCCGGGGCGCGGGGAATCGACCCGTCCGATCCGCACCCGGGGTGCAACGTACCCAGGGAACAGGTCGGGCGGCCCGCACATGGTGTGCGGGCCGCCCGATGACCAGGTGGGCGCGGAGCGCCTACGCCGCGGCGTCGAACCCGGTGTCCCGCGCAAGCTTCTTCAGCTCCAGCAGCGCATGCTTCTCGATCTGCCGAATACGCTCCCGCGTCAGCCCATGCTCCTTGCCGACCTCGGTCAGCGTCCGCTCCCGCCCGTCGTCGATCCCGTACCGCATCTTGATGATGGACGCGGTGCGCTGGTCGAGCCGGCCGATCAGATCGTCCAGCTCCTCGGAGCGCAGCAGGGTCAGGACGGACTGCTCGGGGGAGACCGCCGACGTGTCCTCCAGGAGGTCGCCGAACTGCGTGTCACCGTCGTCGTCCACCGACATGTTCAGCGAGACCGGGTCGCGGGCCCAGTCCAGGACGTCGACGACGCGCTCGGGCTTGGTGTCCAGCTCGGCGGCGATCTCGGTGGGCTCGGGGTCCCGCCCGTTCTTCCGGTTGAACTCGCGCTGGACGCGGCGGATGCGGCCCAGCTCCTCCACCAGGTGGACGGGGAGGCGGATCGTGCGGGACTGGTCGGCTATCGAGCGGGTGATGGCCTGGCGGATCCACCACGTCGCGTACGTGGAGAACTTGAAGCCCTTGCGGTAGTCGAACTTCTCGACCGCGCGCACCAGGCCCGCGTTCCCCTCCTGGATGAGGTCGAGCAGGGGCAGGCCGCTGCGCGGGTACCGGCGGGCCACCGCCACCACCAGGCGCAGGTTCGACCGGATGAAGACGTCCTTCGCCTTCTCCGCGTCGGCGACCAGGGCTTCCAGCTCCTCGCGGGACGCCGTGCCCGCGGCCGAGCTGTCGGAGACCTCTCCGTCGAGGATCTGCTGGGCGTACACGCCCGCCTCGATGGTCTGGGAGAGATCCACTTCCTTTGCGGCGTCGAGCAGCGGTGTACGCGCAATCTCGTCGAGGTACATGCCGACCAGGTCGCGGTCGGCGATCTCCCCGCCTACGGCGCGAACACTGCGTGCCGCGTCAGTCTCGCCGGTGGCGGACTTACGACGGGCTACGGCACGGGTTGCCATGCGTGCTCCCTTGCGATGGTAGATCGGCTGGGCCGGACGGCTCGCACACCCTCCCGGGTGCCCTGCTTCCGAAGGAAACAACGACTGGAATCCGGACAGAATTCCCATGCCGCCCCATGTTTTTTGTGATCATGCAGTACCCTGTGCGGCCACGCGGAACCAGAAGGGGAGGCGCATTGTTGTCCGAGCCCACAGAGGTGCAGGTCAGGACGGGAGTCGAGGGGGACCTCGAAGCCCTCACCGACCTCTACAACCACTACGTGCGTGAGACGGCGATCACCTTCGACACGGCCGTCTTCACGCCCGAAGAGCGACGTCCTTGGCTGCTCTCCCACCCTGAAGACGGCCCGTACCGCCTTCTGGTTGCCCAGGAGCGGCGGGAGGGGGAGTACGGCCCGCTACTCGGGTACGCGACGTCGAGCCCGTTCCGCGCGAAGGCCGCGTACGCCACGTCGGTCGAGGTCACTGTCTACTGCGCCCCGGACGCGGCCGGCCGCGGCGTCGGCACCATGCTCTACAAGGCGCTCTTCGAAGCGCTGGCCGGCGAGGACGTGCACCGCGCCTACGCGGGTATCAGTCAGCCCAACGAAGCCTCGGTCCGTCTCCATACCCGCTTCGGCTTCACCTATGTAGGCACCTACCGGGAGGTCGGCCGCAAGTTCGACCGGTACTGGGACGTCGCCTGGTACGAGAAGCGGCTCGGCCCCCAGGACTAGGACCACGGACCGTTACCCCCCGCATACAGGGCGCCTAGTCTCGCGCCATGGACGACAACGCCACGGATGGTTCCCCGACCGACGGCTCGGGCACGCTCGACGAAGCGCTGGAGCGGCTGCACCGGACCGGCCCCGAGTTCGAGGGCTGGCTCAGCAACCACGGGCCGATGGCCGTGGAGTCGCTGGTCCGCGGCGGCCAGGCGCCGCGCGTGCACCGCTGGCTCGACCACTACGTGCGGCGGCTCGACGTGATGCCCGCCCCGTCCGCGCCGATCGGCGCGGACGACTGGCGGTCCGCGCTCGGGGACCCGCGGCGGCTCGCGGACTGGATCGCGTACTTCGAGCGGGCCGTGGCCGAGCGCCCGTGGCGGGACGTGCTCGCCGAGTGGTGGCCGCGGCTGCTGCCCGGGATCGCGGCGGGCGCCACGCATCCCGTGATCCGGGTCGGTCACGCCGTGCGCACCCTGCGCACCGGCGAACCGACCGGGCCGCGCCTCGCCGAGCTGGCGCACGGGCTCGGTTACTGGGCCGCCCGGCATCAGCCGCTGGGGCCGCTGGCCGCGCTCGCCTCGGCGCCGGACGCCGCCGGCGCGCTCGCCGCGGTGCCGCGGGTCGCGGACCAGTCCGGGGGCATCCAGGGGCGGCTCGACCAGGTCACCGGGCTGCCCGCGTGGGCGGCGGAGCCGGTCGACCCGGACACGGCGCGGGACCGGCTCGGGGAGCTGGTCGCGGCGGCGGTGGGCAGATATGCGACGCACGGGCACGGCAACGCGGTGATGCTCGTGCACACGGCTACGGCGCCCAACGCGGTGCGGCGGGTGCTGCCCGCCCTGCCGCGGGCGCTGTGGCCCGCGTCCTTGCGTGCCGCGTGGGCGGCCAGTGCGGCGGTGACCGCGGCGTACGCGCCTGCGGCGGCGGTGCGGTACGTCTCCGCCGGGAACGTCGACGCGCAGGAGCTTCTGGCGCGGGCCGCCGCGCACGGGGACGACCACGCGATCAAGTTCGCGGACACGGCGGTCGACGTGGGCGACGCCGTCGCCCTGACCGCGGCGACCCGCGCCCTCACCCTGATCCCCCCGGCCTGACCCGGCGCACGCAGTGCGCGTCTCAGGGGCGCGGGGAACGGCGTGAGAAGCCCCACTACGGGACAGCCGACGAGCTACCCAGGGGCGCGGGGACTGCGCGACCAGCCCCCAAGGCCCCGCGGCCGAAAACGCCATGCCCCTCCCGCAGCGCCCCCTGCCTGAGGGCGCACCTACCCGAACTGGATGGACCGTTTCGCCAGCCCCATCCAGAACCCGTCGATCACCGAGCGCCGCACCTCCTCGCCCCCAGCACTCGCCCCCAGCGCCACGAAGAGCGGGGCGAAGTGCTCGGTGCGGGGATGGGCCAGGGCGCCGGCCGGGGACTTGTGGGCGAAGTCCAGGAGCCCGTCCACATCCCCCGCCTCCAGCGCCTCCCGCCCCCACGCGTCGAACTCGGCCGACCACGCCGGGACCCCGCCCTGCCGCAGCGCCGCGAGGTTGTGCGTGAAGAACCCGGAGCCGACGATGAGCACGCCCTCGTCCCGCAGCGGGGCGAGCCGCCGCCCGATGTCCATCAGCCGCTGCGGGTCGAGCGTCGGCATGGAGACCTGGAGGACCGGGATGTCGGCGTCCGGGTACATCTCCACCAGCGGGACGTACGCGCCGTGGTCGAGCCCCCGGTCCGGCACGTCCTGCACCGGCAGCCCCGGGCCGCGCAGCAATTTGCGTACCGCGTCGGCGAGTTCCGGGGCGCCCGGGGCCGCGTACCGCACCTGGTAGTAGTGCTCGGGGAAGCCCCAGAAGTCGTAGACCAGGGGGACTGTCTCGGTGGCGCCGAGGGCGAGCGGGGCTTCCTCCCAGTGCGCGGAGACCATCAGGATGGCCTTGGGGCGGGGCAGGCCGGCCGACCAGGCGGCGAGCTGCCCCGGCCACAGGGCGTCGTCGGCGAGCGGCGGGGCGCCGTGGCTGAGGTAGAGCGCGGGCATGCGCTCGGGCGCGGGTGCGGTGGACACGACGGGCCTCCTTGAACTTTCAAGCTCTGGCTCCCGACAAAGTAACCCGCCTTTGTTTAATGTTCAAGGAGGGGCCCTTACGATGGCCTCGATGGAGCCGAGGGAATCGATGGAGCCCATGGATGACGACGAGCGCGGGCCCGCGGACGGCCGGGACGCCACCCGGTGGCTGAGCACGGACGAGCAGCACGTCTGGCGTGCCTATCTCCACGCCACCACACTGCTGGAGGACCACCTCGACCGGCAGTTGCAGCGGGACGCGAAGATGCCGCACATCTACTTCGGGCTGCTCGTCCAGCTCAGCGAGGCGCCCCGGCGGCGGCTGCGGATGACCGAGCTGGCGATGAGCGCGAAGATCACCCGCTCCCGGCTCAGCCACGCGATCGCGCGCCTGGAGAAGAACGGGTGGGTGCGGCGCGAGGACTGCCCCTCGGACAAGCGGGGTCAGTTCGCGGTCCTGACCGACGCCGGCCTGGGTGTGTTGCGGGAGACCGCCCCCGGCCACGTCGCCGCGGTCCGGCAGGCCGTCTTCGACCGGCTCAGCCCCGAACAGCAGAAGTCCCTCGGCGAGATCATGAAGATCGTCGCCGAGGGACTTCAGCCGAAGGAGGCCGGGGCGGACCTCCCCTGGCTCAGGTAGGAGCCGGTTCGCCCCGGGTCTCGCCGGTCAGTGCGCGACCACCGGGATACGGAACTCGTCCTCGACGCCCTCCGTGTCACCGGAGGCCGTGACGGTGCCGGAGCCCGGGGCCCGGGTGTTGATGAGCGTGAAGGCGATCGCCGCCGAGACGGTCAGGATGCCGACCGCCCACCAGATGGCGTGGGTGTAGCCGCTGACCTGGGCCTGGGCCTGGAGGAGCTGGGCGTTGCGGGCACCGGCCGCGTGGTCCGCGAGGTACGCGGTGGTGGCCGAGGCCGCGATCGTGTTCAGCAGGGCCGTGCCGATGGCGCCGCCGACCTGCTGCGAGGTGTTGACCATCGCGGAGGCGACTCCGGCGTCCCGCGCCTCGACACCGATCGTGGCGAGCGACATGGCGGGCATGAACGCCGTACCCATGCCGAGGCCGAGCAGCAGCTGGCCCGGCAGGATCAGGCCGGCGTAGGAGGAGTCCACCGACAGCTGCGTGAGGATCAGCATGCCGAGCGCCGCGAGCAGGAAGCCCGGGCCCATCAGCAGGCGGGGGCTGACGCGGGTCATCAGGCGGGCGCCGATCTGGGTGGAGCCCGTGATCATGCCCGCGATCATCGGCAGGAAGGCGAAGCCGGTCTTGACCGGCGAGAAGCCCTGCACGACCTGGAGGTAGTAGGTCAGGAAGAGGAAGAGGCCGAACATCGCGATCACGGCGAGGCCGAGCGAGGCGTAGACACCGCCGCGGTTGCGGTCGGTGACGACGCGCAGCGGCAGCAGCGGGTGCTTGACCCGGGCCTCGACGGCGACGAAGGCGAGCAGCAGCACGGCGGCGGCGATGAACAGGCCGTAGGTGGTCGCGTCGGACCAGCCGTTGGACTCGGCGCGCGTGAAGCCGTAGACGAGGGAGACGAGGCCCAGCGTCGACAGGACGACGCCCGGGATGTCGAGCGGCGAGCGGTTGCGGCCGCCGGCCGGCTCCCGGATGACGAGGACGGCGCCGAGGGCGGCGACGGCCGCGAACGGGATGTTGACGAAGAAGGTCCAGCGCCAGTTCAGGTACTCGGTGAGGAAACCGCCGAGGATGAGGCCGACGGCGCCGCCGCCACCGGCGATCGCGCCGTAGATGCCGAACGCCTTCGCGCGCTCCTTGGCGTCCGTGAACATGACGGCCAGCAGGGAGAGGGCGGCGGGCGCGAGCAGCGCGCCGAAGAGGCCCTGCAGGGCGCGGGCGCCGAGCATCATCGCCTCGTTCTGCGCGGCGCCGCCGATCGCCGAGGCGAGCGCGAAGCCGATGAGGCCGGTGACGAAGGTCTGCTTGCGGCCCCACAGGTCCGCGATGCGCCCTCCGAACAGCAGCAGACCGCCGAAGGCGAGCGCGTAGGCGGTGATGACCCACTGCCGGTTGGCGTCGGATATGCCGAGGTCGGTCTGGGCGGAGGGCAGGGCGATGTTCACGATGGTGGCGTCGAGGACCACCATCAGCTGGGCGAGTGCGATGAAGACGAGCGCCTTCCAGCGGCGCGCGTCGCCTTCGAGAGGTGCCGATTTCGGCAAGGGGGTACCCACAGCGGGACTCCAAGTCGTGAATGACGTAAGTAGCGTGACCGGCGTAAGTGAAGCGCCGTGAATATCGCGGTTAAGGCTGAGAAATCGGTTCGGTACGGAACGGAGCGGGGGCGGGCGAGGGCGTCGCTTCCGGGGGCCGGCCGCGGAGGGTCAGTCCTTGCGGAGGTCCTCCAGGGTCGCGGCCGCGCCCGGAAGCTCCGAGCGGGCGGGCGCCATCAGACCGTCCAGGAACAGCTGGAGATGGCGGTGGACGAAGCGGTCGAACTCCAGGCAGGCCGTGCCGGGCAGCGGCCGGGTGAGCTGGGAGAGGGCGACCATCAGATCGCCGACGCCGACGTCGGCGCGCAGCTCGCCGGCGGCGCGGGCGCGTCCCATCAGCGCCTCGATGCCGGCGGTCAGCCGGTCGAGGGCGGCGAGCACATCCGGATGGTCCTTGTCGAAGGTGGTCTGCAGCGTCGGGCAGAGCGCGCCGATGCGCTCGTCCGCGGCGGCGTGCACGAAGGTGCGCAGCGCCTCGAAGGCACCGCTCTCGCCGGCTTCCCCGGCGGCGAGGGCCTGCTCGGCATGGTCGGTGATGCGGCCGGTGACCGAGAGGACCACGTGGTGCATGAGCTCGCCGCGGTCCCGGAAGTTCCGGTACAGCGTGGCGTTGCCGACACCGGCGCGGCGGGCGGTCTCGTCGAGCGGGAGGTCGGTCCCGTACTCCACGAGCAGCTCCCGCGCGGCGGCGACGATCCGCTCCCGGTTGCGCACGGCGTCGGCCCGCGGGCGCGGGGTGCGGCGCTGCGGCTCGGTGGGGGCGGTGGTGGCCACGGCTGTCTCCTTCGGTTCGCTCGGCCCTCGGTCGTGGGGCGCGTCGGTCGGGTCTGCTCCGCCGGAACCGGGGAGCGAGTCCCCGCTTCGTGCGGACACAGGGCTAAACGGGGAGAGGCTCCCCGGTTATTTCCCGGCATGCCTGTGACCTGACTCACACCTCACGCCGCGCAGAACCACCCGACCGGCGCACCCAGCGCGCGACCCGTCCGCCCTCGACACAGGGTGAGCGAAAGGGACCCGAGGGTGAGGGCGGTTCGGATGCGCGAGCGGCGGATACGCGGGCGCCGACGCGGCGCGACACTCGCCGGGGCGACCGCGGTGGCCCTCGCCCTGACCATGAGCGCCAGCACCGGCCGGCTGCTCGACGACTCCCCGACCGCGGCGGGCCCGGTCGCCCCGGCCCGGGCGGCCTCGCTCGCCCCCTGCATGATCAGCGGCGCGATGGGCGTCCAGATGTCGGAAGGCGTGCCCACGGGCGCGGGCTACGCCCACTCCACCGGCACCGTCCACGCCCTCACCCTGATGATCGACTTCCCGGACGCGCACGGCGAGGGCCGCGCGAGCGACCGCTTCAAGGAGTTCTTCCCCAAGACGCAGAGCTGGTTCCGCACCGGCTCCTACGGCCGCCTCACCTACCTCCCCGAGGCACCGGTCACCCACTGGCTGCGGATGCCCAAGGCCTTCTCCGACTACGGCATAGACCGCGGTGCCCCCTTCGAACCCGGCTACCGCGAACTGGTCGACGACATCGTGGCCGCCGCCGACCCGGACGTGGACTTCCGCCGCTACGACCTGGCGAACATCCTGGTCACCCCGAACGCGGGCCCCTCAGCGCTGGACACCGTCCTGTCGGTGACGTTCGCCGGCAACCGGGAGGCGCCCGTCGCCGACGGGGTCCCGCTGGCGAACGCGTCCTTCGTCTACTCCCGCCAGGACGACGGCTCCGGTTCGTACGCCGAGACCGGCTACCGCGTCCTGCCGCACGAGAACGGCCACGTCTTCGGGCTGCCCGACCTCTACACCCCCGACGGCGGCGGCGCCGTCGGGCACTGGGACATCATGAGCGAGGACTGGGGCGCCGGGAACGACCTGCTCGGCTGGCACAAGTGGAAGCTCGGCTGGCTCGACGACTCCCGGATCGCCTGCGCCGCGCGCTCCGGCACCACGGAGCAATTGCTGGCCCCGCTCTCCCGCGACGACGGCGGCTCCGGCCCGAAGATGGTCTTCGTCCCGCTGACCGCGACGACGGGGTACGCGGCCGAGGTCCGCACGCAGGAGGGCAACGACGAGGCGGTGTGCCGTCCCGGCGTGCTGATCTACAAGGTCGACGCGGACGTGGACACCGGGCGCGGCCCCGTCACCGTGAAGGACGCCACCCCCGACAGCGGCGGCTGCACCCGCCGCCCGAACGTCCACGCGGAGCTGTCCGACGCGACGTACCGGGCGGGCCAGGTGTTCCGGGACCGCAAGGCGGGGGTGCGGATCTCGGTGGCGGGGGTGGACGCCGACGGCAACTACCGGGTCTACGTCACCCGGCGCTAGAAGCGGTCCCGGGAGCATCCGGGCCAGGGGCGGACGGTTGCCGAACGCCCGGCCCGAACCGGCCGCGCACCTCGCGCTTGAGCACCTTCCCCGTGGCGTTGCGGGGCAGCTCCGCGTCCTGCACCAGCACGTGCGCGGGCACCTTGAAGGCCGCAAGTGACGCCGCGGCGAACTCCCGCAGGGCCGCCGCGTCGAGGCCCGAGCCGGGCCGGGCGCGCACCACCGCGGCGACCTCTTCGCCGAGCACCGGGTGCGGCACCCCGACGACGGCCGCCTCCAGCACGTCCGGGTGGCCGTACAGACACGCCTCGACCTCGACGCAGTACACGTTCTCGCCGCCCCGGATCACCATGTCCTTGATCCGGTCGACGACGCTGATCCGCCCCTCGTCCAGGCAGGCCAGGTCCCCGGTGCGGAACCAGCCGTCCGGGGTGAACGCCGCCTCGGTCGCGGCCGGGTCCCGCCAGTAGCCGCGGATCAGGCACTGCCCGCGCAGCCACAGCTCGCCGACCTCGCCGTCGGGCAGCGGCTCGCCGCCCGGACCGGCGATCCGCGCCTCCACGGCGGGCGCGGGCTTGCCCACGCTCCCGGGCCACCGGCGGTACTGCGCACCGAAGTTGGCGGTGACACCGCCGAGCGTCTCGGTGAGCCCGTACCCGTTCCGGGGCTCGATGCGCTCACCGTGGCGGGCGGCGAGACCGGCGACCATGTGCGGGGGCGCGGCCGCTCCCCCGGTGCTGAACATGGTCAGCGTCGGCAGCGTGTCCCCCGACTCCGCGGCCCGCTCCAGGAGTTGCAGCGCGGTGGCCGGGACGCCGCCGAACGAGGCGACGCCGTGCTCGCGGATCGCCGCGAGCGCCGTGTCCGGGTCCCACTTGCGCAGCACCACGAGCGTGCCGCCCGCGGCCATCGCCGCGTAGAAGCCGGTGAACGCGGCCACGTGGAAGAACGGGAAGGTCAGCAGCCCGACCGGGGCCGGTCCCTGGCCGGGCACCAGGCCGCGCGCCAGGGCCGAGAGCGCGGCGAAGTAGCGGGGGTTGGCGATCGCCCCCATGTGCGCGTGGTGCGTGGCGACGGCGCCCCTGGGCCGGCCGGTCGTCCCGGAGGTGTAGAGGATGGTGGCGTCGGCGTCCGGAGCCACCTCGACGTCGGGCGGCCCGAGCAGCGGATCGGCGGCGGGCAGCTCCGCGTACCGCTCGATCCGCGGACCCGCGGGCTCCCGCCCCCCCTCGTGGCAGACGAGGACCCAGGGCGCCTTCTCCCCCTGGTCCTCCCGCCACGCGGCGATCCGCTCGTACCGCTCCCCGTCGACGACCAGCACGCCGGGGCGGCAGTCGTCGAGGGCGTACGCGCACTCCTCCGCGGTCCACCAGGCGTTGAGCGGCACGGCCACCAGGCCCGCCAACTGGGCGGCCCAGAAGGCGACTTGCCATTCGGGGTGGTTGCGCATGGCGATGACGGCGCGGTCCCCCGGCCGCAGCCCGTACCCGCCCTCCGCCTCGGAGGCCAGGAAGCGCCGGGCGAGCGCGCAGGCGGCGGCGAAGAACTCCCCGTACGTCATCCGCCCGCTCTCGGTGATCAGGAACGGGGTCTGCCCGAACGCCCAGGTCGTCTCGGCGAACTCCCGCAGGGTCCGCGGCCCTTCGGCGTAGCGGAGCCGCCCGTCCTCTCCCCGCACCACGGCGAAGGGCGCACCCGGCGCGGTCAGCAGCGCTTCCAGGGATTCCAGGGGCTCCATGGGTTCCATCCCCGGACGCTACGTCCCCGCGCCCACCCCTCGTCAAGACGCCGGACAGGGCGTGGGCGCCCGCGCCGGGCCCCGCGCCGCGGACACCTTGTGCCGCTCTGCGGTGCTCGCGACCGGCGTCATTCGCGTAGGCCCGCCAGCTCGGCCGGGCGGGTGCGCAGAGCGAGCGCGGCGGGCAGGGTGGCCGCGAGGACCGCGAGCAGTGCGGAGGCGGCGAGCACCGTACCGGCCGCCTGCCAGGGCACGACGAGCGCGGACCGCACGCCGAGCCGGCCGAGGGCGGCGCGCACGCCCAGCAGGTTCACCGCCGAGACGGCGGCGCCGAGCACCGCGCCGACCACCACGACCAGCACCGACTCGACGGCGACGAACCGCAGCACCTGGGCCCGGGTCGCACCCGCCAGCCGCAGCACGGCGAGGTCGCGGACCCGGTCGGCGGTGGCCATGACCAGCGTGTTGGCGAGCGCGATGCCGGTGTAGAGGAGGGCGATGGCCAGGATCATCAGCAGGCCGAGCCGGGTGGACCCGCCGGTGCGCGGGTGGTGCGCGTCGATCCACTGCCGGACGCCGAGCACCTGAAGGCCGTTCGCCTCACCCGCCGCGCGCAGCCGCCGCCCGACGGCGGCCCGGTCCGCGCCGGCGCCGACCTTGATGTCGACCCGGTCGACGCCCGCCCCCGCGGCGTTGCGCGCACTGAGATAGACGCCGTTGTCGCCGGTGCCGACGGCGAGAACCGCGGCGATCCGCAGGTCGGCCGAGCGGCCGTCGCCCAGCCGGACGGGGACCCGCTGCCCGACGCGGGTGGTCAGCCACTCCTCGTTGACGACGATGCTCTCGTCGTCCAGGCCGGCCAACGAGCCCGCCACTACGGGAAGATGGGACACCTTCGCCAGATCGGCGGCGCTGCCGACCGCGCGGGCCGCGGAGCGGACCAGGGCCGTGCCCTCCTCCAGGACGGTCACGCCGGTCGAGCGGGACGTGCTGACCGTCACCCCGGGGACGGAGCGGGCCGCGCGGACGAACCCGGCGGGCAGCGCCCGGCCCGGCGCATCCGCCGTGACCACGTAGTCGGCCCGCGTCTGGGCGCGGGCCTCGGCGGCCTTGGCCTCGCCGAGGGTGGCGGTCGTGCCCAGCAGGGAGCAGGCGAGGGCCACGGTGATGACGACCGGCGCGGCGACCGCGGCCGTCCGGCGCACCCCGGCCGCCGCGCTCTCCCGCGCCAGCATCCCGACGGCGCCGGGCAGCCGCGCGGGCAGCCAGGCCAGCAGCCGGGTCAGCGGCCGCACCAGGACCGGCGCGAGCAGCGCCACCCCCACGATGAGCAGCATCGGCTGGGTGACGTACGTCTTGCGCTTGAGCATGTCGCCGGGGTGCTCCACCAGCGCGAGGACCAGCAGCCCGAGCCCGGTGAGCAGCACGGCCGCGGCCACCAGCCGGCGGCTCCACGGCATGGCGGCGCTGTCGACCGCGGCCTCGCGCAGCGCCGCCGTCGGACCGGTCCTGCCCGCGCGGAAGGACGCCGCGGCGACCCCGCACAGCGCCACCGCCAGGCCGGTCCAGAACGCGACGTGCAGCGGCCAGGTCTGCGCGCCGATCCGGAACCAGGCCGGGGCGATGCCCTGTCCCGCCATCCAGGAGGCGAGCCGCGGCGCGGCCCACCGGCCCAGCCCGCACCCGGCGCCCGCCGCGAGGACCCCGACCACCAGTGCTTCGGCGTACACCATGCGCCGCACCTGACCGGGCGTCGCGCCCGCCATCCGCAGCAGCCCCAGCTCCCGCCTGCGCTGCGCCACCGCGAAGGTGAACGTCGACGCGACCACGGACAGCGAGACGAACGCGGTGATGCCGGCCGCGGTGCCGAGCAGGGCGTTCACGGAGACCAGGGCCTCCTTGTCGCGGTCCGGGTCGGGGTCGGCGCGCCGCCGGTCGGCGCCGGTGAGCACGGCCATGCCGGAGCCGGTGCCGAGCACGGCGCGGACCGCGGCCGGGTCGGCGTCCACCGTGACGCGGTCGACGCGGGGCGCGAGGCGCGCGGCCTCGGCGGCGGTGAAGAACACCGCCGACTCGAACCCGGCCGCCGGCACCGTGCCGACCACCGTGCGCGAACCGGGGCCCTCGGGGGTGACCACCTCGATCCGGTCGCCGGCCCGCACCCGCGCGCCGGGCCCGGCCGTGACGACGACCTCGCCGGGCGCGGCGGGCGCGCGCCCGGCGGTCAGACGGTACGGCGTGGCCGCGGCCACGGCCCACGGGTGGCCCACGAGCGCGGACCGCGCGCCCAGCCGCCGCCCGGCCTGCGCCACCGCCACCGGGAACGTACGGTCCGCTGCCACGGCGCCCACCCCGGCCAGCTTCCGCACCAGCTCCGCGGGGACCGCACGGGGATCGGTCAGGGCCGAGGTGCGCACCCCGTTCGGGGTGTCGGCCTTCAGCTCGTCCGTGCCCTGCACCACGACCCGCGCGCGGGCGAACCGTTCGGTGCCCCGCTGCGGCGCGTCGGACGTCGCCGCGAGCGCCAGGCCCGTGGCGGCGACCAGAGCGACGCCGAGCGCGAGCGCGACGAACGAACCGGCGAACGTGACCCAGCGGGCGCGCATCCCGCGCAGCGCGAGACTCAGCACGACGCCACCGCCGCGGCCGTCGCGGGGACGGCGCCCAGGGCGGTCATCCGGTGGGCGACGCGCTCCGCCGTCGGCGCGTCCAGCGCACCCTGGACCCTGCCGTCGGCCAGGAAGAGCACCTGGTCCGCGCAGGAGGCGGCGACCGGGTCGTGCGTCACCATGATCACCGTCTGGCCGCGGTCGACCATCGCCCGCAGCAGCGTCAGCACCTCGCGGCTCGTGGCCGAGTCCAGGGCGCCGGTCGGCTCATCGCCGAAGAGCACCTCGGGCTGGGTGACCAGGGCGCGGGCGAGGGCCACGCGCTGCTGCTGGCCGCCGGACAGCTCGCCGGGCCGGTGCCCGGCGCGCTCGCGCAGGCCGACCTCCGCCAGGACCCGCAGCACCTCGGCTCGCCGGGGCCGGCGCCCCGCGAGACGCAGCGGCAGCCCCACGTTCTGCTCGGCGGTCAGCGCGGGCAGCAGGTTGAACGCCTGAAAGACGAAACCGATGCGCTGCCGGCGCAGCAGCGTCAGCCGGCGCTCGCTCAGCCGGGTCAGGTCGGTCTCCCCAAGCAGGACCTGCCCCCCGGTCGGCCGGTCGAGCCCCGCCGTGCACTGCAACAGGGTCGACTTGCCGGAGCCCGACGGCCCCATGACAGCGGTGAAGGTCCCGCGCGGGATGTCGAGGCTGACCTGGTCGAGGGCGGTGACCGCGTTCTCGCCTGTCCCGTAGGACCGGGTCACGGAGCGGAGCCGGACGGCTGGTTGATTCATGGTCCCCACTCCACCGGGTCCGTCCGGTGGGGACATCACAGCGGGAGGGAGTCTTGAGGGTGGAGCTAGCTGGGTGGTCCCGGCGGGGCACGCCTCGTAACGTGCGCCGCATGCCCGCGCACACCCCGACGATCTGGACCCGCCTCCACCAGCGCCGTTACCTACGCGGCGGCTGGCCCTGGCGCGCGGTCCTGTACCTGCTCAGCAGCGTCGCCCTCGGCCTGGCCACCCTGCTCACCCTGGTGCTGCTCGCCGTCGCGGGCGGCGTGCTCGCCGTCGTGGTCGTCGGCCTGCCGCTGCTCCTGGTCCTCGTCCTCACCGGGGTGCCGCTGGCCGCGCTCGAACGCCGCCGGCTGCGGCTCATCGACAGCGAGCCGCTCGCCGACCCGCACCGCGAACCGGACCGTACCGGCCTCACCGCCTGGCTGCGCACCCGGCTGCGGGAGCGTGCGACCTGGCGCGAGTTGGGCTACGCGGTGCTCTTCGGCTTCCTGCTGTGGCCTCTCGAAGCGCTCGTCGTGGGCTCCGCCCTCCTCGTGTGCGGCGGGCTGCTCGCGACGCCGGTGCTGCTGGCGTTCGACGGGCAGGAGGCGCGGGTCCTGAAGATGTGGATGGTGCACGGCTGGCCCGGAGCCTTCGGCACGGCCGCCGCCGGCCTGCTCCTGCTGCCCGTCCTGGCCTACCCGCTCGGCGCGTTCGCCGCCGGCCGGGCCACCCTGACCCGCTTCCTGCTGGCGCCACCGACCAGCGAACTGAGCACGCGACTAAGGGAGTTGAGCCGCTCCCGGCTCCGTATCGTGGACGCGTTCGAGGCGGAGCGGCGCCGTATCGAGCGCGATCTGCACGACGGGGCGCAACAGCGGCTCGTCGTCCTGTCGATGACGCTGGGCCTGGCCCGGCTCGACGCACCGGCGGGGCCGTTCGGCGCACTGCTGGCCAAGGCGCAGGACGACGCGGACGCCGCCCTCGTCGAGATCAGGGAGCTGATCCGCGGCATCCATCCCCAAGTCCTCACGGACCGGGGCCTGGTGGCGGCCGTCGAGGACCTCGCGGACCGGGCCGCGATCCCCGTCGACGTCCACCTCGACCTGCCGGCCCGGCCCCCGGAGGCCGTCGAGACGGCCGTCTACTTCGCGGTCGGTGAGGCGCTCACCAACGTCGCCAGGCACAGCGGCGCGAGCCGGGCGACGGTACGCGGCGGGGTGGACGGGGGGCGGCTGGTCGTGGAGGTCGAGGACGACGGTGCCGGGGGCGCGGACACCGGTGCCGGAACCGGCCTCCAGGGCGTCGCGGATCGGCTCTCGGTACTGGAGGGCCGTTTGCTAGTGTCCAGTCCGCCCGGCGGCCCCACCGTGCTCCGCCTGCGGGTCCCCCTTCACTGAGGATGAGCATGCTGCGCATCGTGCTGGCCGAGGACAGCGTTCTGCTCCGCGAGGGACTCGTCGGCCTCATGGAACGTTTCGGCCACCGGGTCGTCGCCGCCGTCGGCACCGCGGACGCGCTCACCGAGGCCGTCACCGCGCACGGACCCGACATCGTGGTGACCGACGTACGGATGCCGCCGGGCTTCTCCGACGAGGGCCTGCGTGCCGCCATCGCCCTGCGCCGCCACCGGCCCGGCCTGCCGGTCCTGGTGCTCAGCCAGTACGTCCAGCGCGCCTACGCCGAGGACCTCCTGGACTCCTGCGACGGCACCGGCGTGGGCTACCTGCTCAAGGAACGCATCGGCCACGTCGAGGAGTTCATCGACGGCGTGCACCGGGTCGCGCGGGGCGGCACCGTCGTCGACCCCGAGGTGGTCCGCCAGCTGATCCGCCACCGCCGCGACCCACTGACCCGCCTCACCGCGCGGGAGCAGGAGGTGCTCGCGCTGATGGCGGAGGGCAGGTCGAACGCGTCGGTCGCCGCGGCGCTGGTGGTCAGCGAGGGAACGGTCAGCAAGCACTTCGGCTCCATCCTCACCAAACTCGACCTCAACGTCGACGACACGGTCAACCGGCGGGTGCTGGCGGTTCTTACGTATTTGCGCGGGGCGGGGTAGGGGCAGGGGTCTCTCGGGCGGCGCGCCGGGCGAGGGGGCGGATCCTGACCGGCCGCGGGGTCCCGATGGCGCCATGGCGTCCCGCCGCACACGGGGTCCTGGCCCCCGGCCCCGACGCTGCCTTTGCGGCTGCCGCTGCGGTTGGGAGGCCAACGGGGGGGCCACGACGACACCCTCGGCCGGACGCACCCCCCACCCGCTACACTGTCCGCGGCGCGCAGCCTCCACAGGCGGCACACCACACAGCTCGCCGGAAGACCCGGGACGCCGCGGCCCAGCCGCAGAACCCCGCACATTTCCATAGAGCGCCGCCTCCGTAGCTCAGGGGATAGAGCACCGCTCTCCTAAAGCGGGTGTCGCAGGTTCGAATCCTGCCGGGGGCACAGACCTAAGTCGCTGGTTAGCGACACAAGCGGCCCTCCGTTCGCTCGAACGGGGGGCCGCTTCGATCTTGAGAAGCCACATAGAATCCACATAGCCCGGCGATCTTGATACCCAGATCACCGTTCGACGTAGTGAGCACCGCCCTAGATCACGGTTAAGTTCGGCCCTGACGAGGGCTGGCGCGACTCCCCACGCGTGCCAGATGTGCGCTCGTCGACTTCCTTGGGTGTCGAGGCGGGGAGGCCTCGCCCCCGGGCAAGGAGATCGAGAGCGGTGAGGCGAACCCAACCCTTCACACGCTGTTGCGCATCGCGCGCCCTCTACCGTCGCGCCGCCGCCTGTTCGCCCGCACCCGGCATTCGGAGGTACGGGAGTCTCACGAGGCGACCCCACTTAACTAGGGGCCGCCTCCTTCCAACTCGGCACGGGGGTCCGAGCCAGGCGCAGCCCACGCGCAGGCTGCTGCCCCCACCGCTTCCGGGAACGCCATCCCACGGCGGGAGTCTTGCGGCGGCCGCCCGAGGTGCAGGGCCCCGAGCGACCGCCCTGACTCGCCGCGGAGGATCCGTGATGAGCCTGCGGCGGGAGTCTCTCGGCCGGCCCGCTACTGAAAGCGGGCCGCGGTGGGCGCGCCCACCGGCGCCGTCTGCCTGGGCGGCGGTGTCACCGGGCACACGCGGTGCCGCTCGACAATCGCGCCGGGCCCGGACGCGCTGAACACGGGCATCCGGTCGAACCCCTCGCCGTCCAGGAGCGGCTGATCACATCGCGCGCAGAAGCGTGCGCCCTCGAGGCTCATGCCTCGCCGGCGAACTCGTCGAGGGTGTGCGCAACACGGGCCAGCGTGGTCAGCCGGAGACAGGCGGCGAGTGAACTCGGACTGAGCCCCTGGGTGAGCTCGTCACGCGCATCAGCGAGAGTCCTGTCCCGGGACTACCAGGCGCGGGTGCCGCGGTTGA
Organism: Streptomyces sp. NPDC006552; assembly: GCF_040611655.1. NCBI lineage: Bacteria > Bacillati > Actinomycetota > Actinomycetes > Kitasatosporales > Streptomycetaceae > Streptomyces > Streptomyces sp. NPDC006552. The sequence goes on along the minus strand of NZ_JBEXOS010000018.1, from coordinate 69,451 downwards.
TCCGGTCGGCCTGGGCTTGGACGAGAGGGATGAGCCGACGAATCTCCGCACGGAGTGCGATGTCGAGCTGGCTGCGCCGTTCCGGAGCGGGCCGAATCCGCGGGGACGCGAAGGCTTCTGCGAGCAGCTGGTGCAGTCTGTCGGGCTCAGCCGCAGTGGGTGTCTGGACAGTGGGCATGGCGCCTCCGCAGGGCTTGGCCGCCCGGTCGGGCGGTGGTCGTTGCCGCGTGCTTCGACGCTAGGACTGCAGGAGCGATGGGCTCCAGGGTTGTTCACCGATGTACACGAATTCACACTGCGCAGCTCACTGGCCTGTTCGAGCCCTTGACCCGATAACCCAAGGGGCTGATGTTGGTGTTCATCCATGCACATCCTGAATCCGGAGGCTGACGTGGAACTACGTTTCATCGGCATCGACCCCAACACCGGAACGAGCGAGAGCCCAACCGTCTGGGTGGACGAAGAACGAGGCGAGATCGTCATTCAGGGGTGGAAGCCGACGCCGGAACTGGAAGCGGCTGCGGCCGCATTCACGCTCCCCGGGCACGCCGTGGGGATTCCGGACAACGAAGCCGTCGTCCGCGTGCCCGCGCGGATGGCCACGATGCTGAGGGAGGCGTGCGATGCCATCGAGCGCGCCACCGTTTCCTGATCTGATCGGGGCCGCCCGGCACTCCGCCGTGCACCTCGAAATGCGGGACGCCTACGGGGTGACGAACGAAGCCGCCGACTTCGCGCGCTGGCGGGAGACTGGGCAGCGAGACACGGACCCGCGGTCCGAAGCGTGGGAGGCATGGACGGACCTGATCAAGGGAACCGTGGCCCGCGGTGTGACCGTGCGCCGCGCTCGTATCGTGTCCGAGCCCGTCAGCGACTACATCCGTTACGAGCATGCCGGCACCGTCGTCAACGTGGCTGCAGGCGAACTCGTGCGGTGGCTACCTCGCCGCCGCGCCTCGGGGATCGCCCTGCCGGGCAATGACTTCTGGCTCTTCGACGGATGCCTGATCCGGTGGGCACACTTCACTGGTGCCGGCCTGTTCGCGGGCGCTGAAGTGTCCGAGAACCCTGCCGAGGTGAAGCTGTGCGCTGAGGCTTTCGAAGCTGTGTGGGACCGCGCGGTCCCCCACGACGAGTACGTGATCAACTAGCGGAAGTCGTAAGGCCATCCCATGCCTACATCCCCATCCTCGTCGGCGCAGAGAGCTCGCGAACGCGTTGCTGCACGGCTGCGCGCGCTACGTGCCGACGCGGGGCTGTCAGGGACTGAGCTGGCCTCACGGTGCGGTTGGTCACACCCGAAGACATACCGCTTGGAGAAGGCGCAGACACCGCCGTCACCCGACGACATCCGTCGGTGGTGTGCGGCATGCGGGGCTGACGGGGAGGCGCAGACACTCGTCGAGCAGTCCATCGACGCCGAGGCCATGTACACGGAGTGGCGACAGCACGTCCGCCAGGGACTGAAGGAACTGCAGATCTCCACCGGCCGGCGCCTGTTCACGGACTCAAGCCTGTTCCGCGTGTACTCGGCGACCCTGGTGCCGGGCCTGCTGCAGACGGTCGGTTACGCAGCAGGCGTCCTGCACATCTCGGCGCGCTCACACGACCTTGAAGTCGACGACAGCCCGGAGGCGGCGCACGCTCGCATCGAGCGCTCAAAGATCCTTTATGAGCAGGGGCGCCGCTTCCTGTTCGTCATCGAGGAAGCGAGTCTCTACTACCAGATCGGCGACGCCGCGGCGATGGCGGCGCAACTCGGCCACCTTCTCACCGCCGGCGCGCTGCCAGGCGTCTCGTTGGGCGTCATCCCGACATCGACTGTGGAGCGCGGCCAGTGGCCTCGCGAGACGTTCCACGTGTACGACGACAGGTTGGTGTCCGTCGAGCTGGTGACGGCACAGGTACGGATCAAGCAGCAGTCCGAGATCGATCAGTACCTGCGGGCATTCGCCGAGTTGCGCAGCATGGCGGTGTACGGTGCCGAGGCCCGGGCGCTCATCACCCGGGCCATCAAGGCGCTGGACCGCGTCGACGCATGACGAAACGGCCCTACCGCCCGCGAGGGGCGATGGGGGCCACGTCTCATCTGTACTGGCGTTGCGTCCGATCCAGGCCCGCCGCCACCGGGGTGTGCTGCTGCCCGAGGGGTCCGGTTCCTCCGGCGACGGTGCCCCGTCGCGGCGGCACACCAGCGCGTCCGGGTCGTAGGCCGGTGTCTGCCAGCTGTACCCGTCCGGACGCTCCGTCGTCCCGTCCGCCCGTCCTTCCCGTCTGCGCCGTCCCGGCCGTCCGCCCCGGCGGGACCCTGTGGTCCGGCCGGGCCCCGCTCGCCCTGCGCCCCGGGCGGGCCAGGAACCCCGTTCGCGCCGCGCTCGACGGGCTGCCGATGCACCCCACCCAGCGCTTGCGCCTTCGGCACTTCCTTGAGGACCGGCCCTCGCCGAGGACCGGCCCTCGCCGTACCTGGGCTGACGGCAACGCCCTAGGTCAGGCGGTCCGTAAGATGCCGTCATGGTGACTGCGACCGTACGTGAGTGGCGTGATGAAGAGGGCTGGGGCGTTCTTGATTCGAGTGAGACTCCTGGCGGTTGCTTCGGGCACTATGCCGATATCCAGGCGTCCGGCTTTCGTACGCTGTCCGTCGGGCAGCGGGTCGAACTCACGTGGGAAGCGCCCGGCTTCAAGCAGGACGGGTATGACTACCGCGCGGTGAGCATCGTCCCTCTCGGTCCCCCTCCGGCCCGGTGACTCGGTCCCCCTCCCGCCCGGTCATACGACCCCGCTCGACACGGCCCGTTCAACTCCCCAGCAGCGCAGCGAGCAGCCGTGCCGGGTCCGTCCCGGCCGGGATGTCGCTCACCTGGCCGTCGCCCACCTCGATCACGCGCCACGCGCCGTCCGTGGTGCGGCGGGCCAGGTCCGTCGTGAGGAACCGGCAGGGCAGCGCCCGGACCAAGGGGCGCAGCGCGTCGAGCGGTGGTGCGGGGTGCAGGTGCGGGGTGTCGGGGTGGGGGGTGGTCAGGACGGGGGTTCCGTCCAGCCACCAGACCCGGGCCTCGCCGGCCGCCGCGTCGAAGGGTTCGAAGGCGCGGAGTACCAGGCCGCCGGCCAGATCGTCGCCCTGGAGTTCGACGAAGCGGCTCACCACCTGGTGGACCGCCGCCGTGTCGGTGAGGTCGGGGAGGTAACAGGCCTCGTCCCAGGCGTGTTTGCGGGACTTGACGTAGTCCTTGACGATCCCGGGGCCGTTCGGCAACGCCGCCGTCAGCGCCGCCAGCGCCCCTGGGGTGGGTGGCCGGTGCGGGGCGCAGGCCGCGTAGGCGCTGGGCGGGGTCGTCGTGGCGAACGTGCCGTACCAGTGCGGGAGTTCGTGCGCCGCCCGGTACATCGGCGTCGTGGTGCACAGGTACGTGCCTCGCCGGGCCAGCGCCGTCTCCAGGGCCGCGTAGGACGCCACCGGCATCATCCAACCCCGGTACCAGGCCGCCCCGAAGCCCTGCGGGACTCGCCGTACCGCCTCCTCCGCGTCGCCCGCCAGCAGCGCGTCATGGTCGACCAGCGCCACCTGCGCACCGGACCGGCGTGCCGCAGCGGCCTGTGGCGCGAAGTGCGGGTCCGGTCGTGTCGGACGCAGTGGGTCGGTGCAGAGCAGGAGCCCGGCCGACGGTATGCCGGAGCACTGTAGGCAGGTGGGCCGCACCTCAACCGGCCCTACGCCAGCGGGCTGCACCTCCGCACGCGGGACATCCGTGCGGGGCACAGCGGCTCCCGGCACCTCGGCACCTCGGGGATCGGCGTTCACCACGTCACCGTAGCGACCCGGACCCGGCCGCCACCGTGCCCACAGGAAAAGAACCCGGCGTCAACGGTGCGGCGTCAGCCTGCCCGGGCCGCCGAACCCCCGCCCGCGGGTCGCCGCAGCCCCGCCACCACCGCCGTGACGGCCGCCGTCGCCGCCAGGCTGCCCAGCATGAGCATCGCCACGCCCACCGCGAAGAGGCCGCTGGAGTCGTCCGACCAGTCGACGTACGCGGCGACGGTCAGGCCCGCCGTGATGCCCAGCACCGGGGCGGCCCGGTGGCCGCGGGAGGCCGCCCAGGCCGCCGGGATCAGCAGCGTCACCACGAGGCCGGCCACCTGCCAGGCCTCGTACGGGCCGGTCGTCGAACCGTCGGGGTGCGTGTCGCGGTGCTGGTCCCAGCCCAGCCAGGCGGCCCACGCCGCGGCCGCCACCCCGGCCATGACCAGGACGGAGAGGAGCTGGGGGACGTGGTTACCGAAGCGCTTTTCCATGTGCCCAGCGTCGTCGGGCCCTCTCCGCCGGCCCAGAGCACAAGTACTCAGGTGGCCGTGAGTACGCCCCCCGCCACCAGTGTCGTGCCGGCCGCGCCCCTACGACCCCAGGCAGACATGGACATGCATGTCATGCCACCCGTCCCTGTGCAACGCGGCGCTGCGCCGCGTCCCCTCCAGTGGATACCCCCCCTTCGCCGCCACCCGGCAGGACGCCTCGTTGCGGGTCGAGTGGTGGAGTTCCAGGCGGTGGAAGCCCACGACCAGCGCCCAGTCCGTCACCGCCGTCAGTGCTCGGGGGGCGACGCCCCGGCCCCGGGCCTCGGGCAGCATCCAGTAACCCAGCTCGGCGCTGCCCTCCATCAGGTCCATCACGCGCAGCGCCATCCGGCCGAGGGGCGCCCCGTCCGCGGCCCGGGTCACGAGCCACTGGGCCGCCGTCTCCCGCTGCCAGCCCTCTCGCGCCGCCTCCGCCCAGGCCCGCGCCTCGTCCAGGGACTCCATGCTGCGGGCGTGCCAGTAGCGCAGCGCCGGGTCCTGGAACGCGGCGTGGACGGCTGGGGCGTCCCCCGACTCGAAGGCGCGGAGCAGGAGTTGGCCGTCCGGTGTGCGCAGGGCCGGTTGCGTGGTCGAGGCGAACGTGCCCGGCTCGATGGTGTGCGTGATCTCGATCGGCATGCTCCGCATCATCGCCGGGACGGCACCACGCCCGCACCCGGATTCCGCTCCCACAACCCACCCCGGCACAGGCTGGTCAGGCTGTTGCAACATACGCACACTCGTTGCACCAGTACTGCTACCGTTGCGCGGCAGCAGCAAAGCACCCGCTGAATGCGAGGGACACGCGCGCCTGCGTACGTAAGACAGAGGAGTGGTGATGACCGGTACCGCGGTCTGCCTCGGCGAGACGATGGCGCAGGTCACGCCCGCCGACGGCGCCGGGCTCGAAGACAGCCGCGAGCTGCGGCTCGCCGTCGCGGGCGCCGAGTCGACCGTCGCCCAGTACCTCGCCGATCTCGGCCACCGGGCCGCCTGGGTGAGCCGGGTCGGCGACGACCCGTTCGGCCGGCGGATCGTGGCGGCGGTCGGCGCGCGCGGTGTCGACGTGAGCGGCGTACGCGCCGACGCGGCGGCCCCGACCGGCGTCTACTTCAAGGACCCCGGACCCGACGGCACCCGCGTCCACTACTACCGGGCCGGCTCGGCCGCCTCCCGCATGGGACCCGGCGACGCCGACCGCGTCGACCTGTCCCGCGCCCGGCTGCTCCACCTGACCGGCATCACCCCCGCCCTGTCCGAGGGGTGTGCCGCACTCGTCCGAACCCTGCTGGACCGGGCGGCCGACACCGGCACTTTCGTCTCCTTCGACGTCAACTACCGTCCCATGTTGTGGAGTTCGCGCGGTGAGGCGGCCGCCGTTCTTGGCGAACTCGCCCGCCGCGCCGACCTCGTCCTCGTCGGCCGCGACGAGGGCGAGGCGCTGTGGGGCACCCCGACCGCCGAGGACCTCCGCGACCATCTCGCCGGCCGTCGCGCGCCGCGCGGCACTCTCGTCGTCAAGGACGGAGCCGTCGGCGCCACCGAATTCAGCGCCGGCCAGAACGTGTTCGTGGCCGCGCCCGCCGTGGACGTCGTCGAGGCCGTCGGCGCCGGGGACGCCTTCGCCGCCGGGTACCTCGGCGCCCTGCTGCACGGCGCCCCGGTGGCCGAACGCCTCGCCCTCGGCCACCGGCTCGCCGGACGCACCCTGCGCAGCATCGAGGACTACGTACCCGCCACGACCGTGGCCGCAGAGGAGAACTGACGTCGTGTCACAGACCGTACGGCGGGCCATCGACATCCTGGAGTTCGTCGCCCGCGCGCCCCGCACCCAGACCGAGGTCGGCGAGCACCTGGGCGTGCACCGCTCGACCGCGCTGCGCATCCTGGAGTCGCTCACCGAGGGCGGGCTCGCGCGCCGTCTGCCCGACGGGCGGTACGCGGTCGGGCACCGGCTCGCCGGCCTCGCCCACCTCGCCCAAGAGCAGTTCGGGCTCAAGGACATCGCGGGCGAGCACCTGCGCTCCCTCGGCGGACGGTGCGGGCACACCGTGCACCTCGCCGCGCTCGAGGGCGACCGCATCGTCTACGTCGACAAGGTCGACCCGGTGGACGGGGTGCGGCTCTACGCGCAGATCGGCCGCCCGGTGACGCTGCACACCGCCGGTGTCGCCAAGGCGGTCCTCGCGTTCCTGCCGCGCGAGCGCGCCGACGCGCTGCTGGCCGGCTGCGACTTCGCGCCGCACACCGGCACGACGGTCACCGACCCCGCCGCGTACCGCGCGGTCCTCGACGAGACGCGGGCGCGCGGCTGGGCCGTCGACGACGGCGAGTACGAGGACTACGTGAACTGCCTCGCGGCCCCGGTCCGGGACAGCGGCGGCGACGTGGTCGCCGCGGTCTCCGTGACCGCGCTCAAGGCGAGGGCGGACCTCGGCGCGCTGCGGGCCGCTGTCCTGCCCGACCTCATGACCACCGCAGAGACGATCTCCAAGGAGCTGGGATGGCGGCCGTGACCACGACGTTCGAGGAGTTGTTCGCCGGTGTGCCGGTGATGGCGATCCTGCGGGGCATGTCCGCCGAAAGATCGGTCGAACTGGCCGTACGCGCCTGGGACCTGGGCATCGAGTGCGTCGAGGTGCCCGTGCAGGACGAGGCGGCCGGGCGGGTGCTGGCCGCCGTGGTCGCGGCCGGGGCCGAGCGCGGCAAGGCCGTCGGCGCGGGCACCGTGACCTCGGTCGGGCGGCTGGAGCGGGCGGTGGCGGCGGGGGCGGCGTTCACGGTGGCGCCGGGGTTCGAGGCCGGGGTGGCGCGGGCCAGTGCCGCCGCCGGGCTGCCGCATCTGCCCGGGGTGGCCACGGCCGGTGAGGTGCAGGCCGCGCGGGGGCTCGGGTGCGACTGGGTGAAGGCGTTCCCGGCGAGTGTGCTGGGGGTGGAGTGGTTCCGGGCCATGCGCGGGCCGTTCCCGGAGGTGCCGTTCGTGGCGACGGGCGGGATCGACGCGGGGAACGCCGCCGCGTATCTGGAGGCCGGGGCGCGGGTCGTCGCCGTGGGATCGGCCCTTGAGGATCCGGAGCAGCTCTCCCTGCTGGCCGAGTTGCTGGCGCACTGACACGGGGCCCCGCCCCGGACCCCGCTCCTCAGACGCCGGAGAGGCTGATTCACCCACCCGATCGGAGCCGCACCCCATGCAGATCACCTCCCTCACCACCTACCTCGTCGCCCCCCGCTGGCTCTTCCTGAAGGTGGAGACGTCCGACGGCGTCACCGGCTGGGGCGAACCCGTCGTCGAGGGGCGGGCCCACACCGTCGCCGCCGCCGTGGACGAGCTCGCCGACCACCTCGTGGGCAAGGACCCGCTGCGGATCGAGGACCACTGGCAGGTCCTGACGAAGGGCGGCTTCTACCGCGGCGGGCCCGTCCTGTCCTCCGCCGTGTCCGGGATCGACCAGGCCCTGTGGGACATCAAGGGCAAGGTGCACGGCGTCCCGGTCCATGACCTGCTGGGCGGCGCCGTCCGGGACCGGATGCGGATGTACTCCTGGATCGGCGGCGACGACCCCCGCGAGGTCGCCGAGCACGCCCGTGAGCGCCTCGAACAGGGCTACCGGGCCGTGAAGATGAATGTCGGCGGGCGCCTGAGGCAGCTGGAGACCGCGCGCGAGATCGACGCCGTCGTCGACCGCGTCGCCTCCGTGCGCGAGGTCATGGGGCCGGACGGCGATGTCGCCGTCGACTTCCACGGGCGTACGTCACCTGCCCTCGCCAAGCAGCTCGCCCGCGCCCTGGAACCGCTGCGCCCGATGTTCATCGAGGAGCCGCTGCTTCCCGAACTCAGTGGCCAGTACGGCGCGTTCACCGCCGCGACCAGCATCCCCGTGGCCACCGGTGAACGCCTCTACTCGCGCTGGGACTTCGAGCCGGTGCTGCGCGCGGGCATCGCGCTGGCGCAGCCCGACCTCTCGCACGCGGGCGGCATCTCCGAGGTGCGCCGGATCGCCGCGCAGGCCGAGGTGCACGGCGTGGGGCTCGCGCCGCACTGCCCGCTCGGGCCGATCGCGCTCGCCGCCTGTCTCCAGGTGGACTTCGCGAGCCCGAACGCGTTCATCCAGGAGACCGGCCTCGGCATCCACTACAACGTCGGCTCCGACCTGGGCGACTACCTCGTCGACACGTCCGTCTTCGACTTCGGCACCACGGACGGGCACATGGCCCGCCTCACCGGGCCCGGCCTCGGCATCGAGGTCGACGAGCGAGCCGTCGTACGGGCCGCGGCGACCGGCCACCGCTGGCACAACCCCCTCTGGCGCCACCGCGACGGCTCCTTCGCCGAGTGGTGAGCCCGGACGGGGGCCGCGCACGGAAACCGGGCGGCAGCGGCAGACGGGGGCCGATCTCCGCCGTCCGGATCTATTCTGGTTCCCCATGGAGGGGGACTCCTCGGGGCCACTGATCGTCATGTCCGCGTCGGACGCGCCGCGTGACGCCGATGTCGTCCTGCCCGCCGAAGGTCCCGACGTGTCGGCGCTGCCGGAGATACGGCCCCGCGACCCGGTCGCCGCGCCCGGCGGTGACGACCGGCCGGGCCTCGCCCCGGGCGAGCTGCTCGCCGGGCAGTACCGGGTGGTGCGGCGGCTCGGGGTCGGCGGGACGGGCGACGTGTACCTCGCCCGGGACGAGAAGGTCGACGACCGCGAGGTCGCGGTCAAGACCCTGCGGGCCCGCCAGGCCGACCGCTACGCCCACGCGCTGGCGGAGGAACGGCAGGCGTTCGCCGACCTCAACCACGAGGGCATCATCCCCGTCTTCAACTACGGCACCCACGAGACGGTCGGCGACTTCCTCGTCCTGCCCTACGTCGACGGGCTCGACCTGGACGAGGTCCGCGTCCTCGCCCGGCTCGCCCCGGAGCGGTTCGGCGGGCCCCGGTTCCACGAGTTCGTGCTCGCGTACGGCATCCGCGTCCTGTCCGCCCTGGACCATCTGCACGTCCGGCCGCCGGGCTCCGCGCCGCTGGTCTACGGCGACCTGAAACCGCAGAACGTGATGCACGACGGCACCGCCATCAAGGTCATCGACGTCGGCTCGATCCGGCCCGCGGGCGCCCCGGGCCTGACGACGTACGGGTTCCGCGCGCCGAACGTGCGGCTGCGGCCGAGCGAGGTGGCGGGCGCCAGCGAGCCGCAGGACGACCTGTTCGGGCTCGGCGAGACGCTGCGCACCCTGTGCGGGCTCGGCGAGCACACCCGCGACCTCGGGCCGCTGGGCGCGCTCGACCGGCTGCGGGAGGGCGACCCGCTCGCGGCCCGCGCCGCCCGCACGACGACCACCCCCGCCCCGGCCGGCCTCGGCCTGCTCTCGCTGGCCCGCGTGCTGCGCCGCGCCACCCGCTCCACGCCCGCCGACCGGTTCGCCGACGCCCGCGAGATGGAGGTGCAACTGCGTGGTGTGTGGCGGGAGTTGCGCTCGCTGCGCACCCGGGACGAGACGTTCGAGCCGTCGCCGCTGTTCCTCCAGTCGCCCTACGCCCTGGACGGCGGCCTCGGCACCGCGCCCGCCCTGCCCCGGTGGGCCGTCCCACCCGGCGAGGACCCGCCGGGGCCGCTGCACGCACCGCCCGCCGCCGCCGACGCCGCGGCCCGCCTTCCGGTGCCCCGGCCCGACCCGCACGACGACCACCACGCCGGGCTGAGCCGCCTCGCCGACGCCGACCCCGCCGCGCTGCTCCAGCACACGGCGGACTGGCGGGACTCCGTCGAGGTGCGGCTGCTGCGCTGCCGGCTGCGGCTGCGCGTCGCGCTGCGCGCCGAACCCGACGAGGCCGGTCTCCTCCTCGCCGGGCAGGAGCTGGCCGGCGCCGCCGACGCGCTCGGCCCGCAGCGCGCGCGGCGCGACTGGCGTATCGACTGGCACCGCGGCCTCCTCGCCCTCGCCCGCGACGACGCCGCCTCGGCCCGCGACCACTTCGACCGGGTCTACGGCGCGATCCCCGGCGAGTACGCGCCCAAGCTCGCCCTCGGCCACTGCGCCGAGCGGCTCGGCCGCCACCACGAGGCGCTCACCCTCTACGAGGCCGTACGGCTGCGCAATCCGTCGCTGGGCAGCGCCGCGTTCGGGGCGGCCCGGGCCCGGCTCGCGCTGGGCGGGCCGCGCGCCTGCGCCGCCGCGACCGAGGCGCTCGACGCGGTGCCGCAGCACTCCCGGCACCGCACCGCCGCCCGCACGGCGACGGTGCGGATCGCCGTCGAGTACGCCGCGGGCACCGACACGCTCGGCGCCGCCCTGACCCGGCTCGCCCGGCTCTTCACCGAGCACGGCCTCACCGACGAACAGGCCCGGGTGCGGATGAAGGCCGAGGTGTGGGAGGCGGCGCAACAGCTCGTGGCGGGCGGGGTCGTCCCCGCGGACGGGCTGCGGCAGCTGGCCCGGCAGGCGGCGGTCCGCGACGGCGAGGCGCGCGACGCCGGGGCGCGGCTCGCCTTCCCGGCCACCGAGCGGGCGCTCGCCGAGGACCTCTCCGGCTGCTACCTGTTCCTCGCGCGCCAGACGGGCCGCTCGGCACAGCTGCCGGGCGCCGACGGGATCGTGGAGCGGCTCCTGGACCGCGCCTATGTGGTGCGCCCGCTGGCGCTGCGCCACTACCGCGGGCGGCGCCCGCTGTCCGCCCTGCTCCGCCCCTGGCCGCGGCGGCGGCCATGAGGCGGCTCCCGCGCCCGCCGGTGCCCCGCTGGGCCCTCGTCCTGCGCCGTCTGGTGTGGCCGCCGGCCGGCCGGGTCCGCAACCGCGCCTATCTGCGCGACCGGCTGATCGCGCTGCCACTGCTCACCGCCGTCGCCTTCGCCACGCTCGGCTGGGCCTACACGGACGTCCGGGACGACGCCGCGCACATCCGCGCCCAGCTCGCCCCGGCCCTGGGCGATCTCGCCGACGCCAGGATCTCGCTGCGGATCGCCCAGCGGGAGGCCGAGGTCAGCCTGGACGCGGGGCACGCCGTCGAGCTCTCCGGCCTCGGCCCCCGCTACACCGCCCGAACCGGCGCCGCCGCCCAGGACATCGCCCGGCTCTCGCGCGGCGGCGCGTTCGGCGCGGCGCAGCGCCAGGAACTCGACGTCGTCTCCGGGCTCATCGACGGCTACGAGGAGTGGATCGCCTGGGCCAGGACGAACGTGGCCGATCCGACGCTGCGCAAGGCCGGGCTCTCGTACGCGCAGAGCATGCTGTGCTCGCAGACCACCGCCGAACCGGCCACCGACCGCAGCGCCCCCTACCCGCCGTGCGGGGCGGCGCGGGGTGTCGACGCCACCACCGTCGTCGACCGCATCGCCGCTCTGGAGCGCGAGCTGCGCCACCGCCTTGACGAGCGCGCCGCGCTCGGCCCGGGCGTCCTGGCCGCCGTCGCGGTCTCGCTGACCGCCTTCACCCTGCTGGTGGTGGGCCTGTGGCGCACGCTCGTCTTCCTCCACCGCCGGATGCGGATCCGGGTGAGCGTGCCGCTGCTCGCCGCCGCGCTGCCGCTGCTCCTGGTGCCGTGGGCGGTCGCCGACGGGGTCCGTTCGTGGAGCGCGCAGCGGGACGCTGTGCCGTACGCGGACGTGCTGGCCGACCGGGCGGCGCCCGAGGTGGAGGTCGCCGCGGACCGGGACCCGCTGGCCGCGCCCGCGCCGACGGAGATCCGCCCGGTGACGGCCCGGATGGAGCGCACCGTCGGGCAGGGCCGGTTCGGGGACGTCGGGGCGGCCGCGGGCTGGGTGCTGCCGGCCGGGCTGCTGGCAGCCGGGGTGACGGCCGGGGCACTGCACGCCTACCGGCGCGAGTACCTGGTCGTCGGCCGGGCCGGGAGCACCGCGTGACGGCCGCGCCTCGGCACGGACACCGCACGCGGCGGGCCCTGCACGCGATGCTGGTCGCCGCTCTGGTGGGGCTGGCCGCGCTCAGCGGCGGCTGCGCGGGCGGCGCCGGCACCCAGGTCACCGTGCTCGGCCCGTGGACCGGGCCCGAGGGCGCCGCGTTCGAGAGCGTCCTGCGCGAGCTGTCCGAGGGCTCCGGGCACCGGTACGTCTACAAGGGCACCCGCTCGCTGCGCGAGACCCTCGTCGCACAGCTCGCCGCCGGCGCACCGCCGGACGTCGCGATCCTCAACAGCATCGGCGAACTCACCGAGTACGCGGCCCGCGACGAGCTGAAGCCCCTCGACCCGTCGACCGCCGAGCGCGCCTACCCGCCCTGGTCCCCCACGCTCATGGTCGGCGGCCGCCGCCGCACGTACTGGGTACCGCTCAAGGTCGACCTCAAGAGCCTGATGTGGAGCAGGACGCGGGCCGCGGGCGCCCCTGAGCGGTGGTGCGTCGCCATGGCGGCGCAGGCCACGTCCGGCTGGCCCGGCACCGACTGGGTCGAGGACATCCTGCTGCACCAGGCGGGCCCGGCCACCTATACACAGTGGGCCACGGGACAGCTCGACTGGGCGAAGTCCCCCGCGGTGCGGCGGGCCTTCACCACCTGGGCGGGGCTGCTCGCCTCGGGCGGCCCGCGCTCGGCCGCCGCGGTGGAGCGCTCCCTGACCCTGTCGTTCTGGGGCACGGCCGACCCGCGGAACCCGGCCGGCGAGCCGCGCGGGCTGCTCGGCGGCTCGCTGCCCGGCTGCACGCACGAGCACCAGGGCTCGTTCGTGCGGTTCGTGTACGCGCCGCGCGCCGACATCCGGGTCGAGCCGGCCGCCCGCTTCCTGCACGGCTCACCCGCGTACAAGAAGGCGTTCGAGGTGTCCGGCGACATGGCCGCCGTGCTGACCGACAACCCGGGTGCGCAGGAGCTGGTGAAGCAGCTGACCAGCGAGGGCGGCCGCGCCCAGTGGTCGCGGGCGGCCCGACCGCACCTGCGCCCGTTCTTCCCCGACCGCTCGGACCCGCGGCCCGAGGACAACGCGGCGGCGCAGGAGATCGCCTCCTACCTCACCGACGACGCGAACACGCTGTGCTTCGACGCCTCCGACGTGATGGCGCCGGTGCTGCGCGACGCGTTCTACCGCGCGGTCCTGACGTACTTCCGCAGCCCCGACGAGCGGACGCTGACCGAACTCCTCGCGCAGCTGGAAACGGTCCGCACCCAGATAGCGGCCCCCACGACCCCGGCGACGATCCGCCCGGCAACGGACATCTGCCGCTGAGATCTGAGGCCGAGCCCCCCTTACCGAAGCTCCTCCGGGCAGGGTGTCCCCCGCGACCACCACTTGTAAGGCGCCGCCAGGTGATACGTCCCGGCCCGCGGAGCGACCAGCCGCGTCCACTGGTCCCCGGAGTCGTCCTCGTCCGTCTCGAAGAGACACCCGTGCACGTTCGCGTACCGCTTGGGCGCCGCCTCGTCGCTCTCCCGCGCCCGCTTCGACGCCTCGGTCTCCTGCGGCGCCTCCAGCGCCTTGCCGTCCGCGTCGACGACCGCGAGCCACGGCGAGTACGGGACCCGGATGAGGACCGAGCCCGGCTCGGTCACCTCGATGGTCAGCTCGGCCTGCTCGGCGGCGTCCACCACGGCGTGCGGCTCGGCCAGCGGCGTGGGGTCGGTCACGGCGAACAGCTGCCAGTTGGCGTCGCCCCACACCTGTTCGAGGTAGGGCAGCCCGCGCCGGACCAGCTCCCGCTCGCGCTGGCCGCCGTCCCCGTCCGGCTCGCCCTTGGGCAGGACCACGTAGTGCACGGCCCAGCGCCTGAGCCACTCGTGATAGTTCGCCGAGTTCAGCGTGTCGTCGTAGAAGAGCGGGTTGCGCTTCATGTCGGCCTGCCGGGTCCAGCCGCGGGCCAGGTTCACGTACGGGGCGAGCGCGGAGGCCTCGCGGTGCGAGCGCGCGGGCACGACCTCGACGCGGCCGCGTTCGGCCTTGACCTCCTGGAGTTCGTTGACGAGCGGGGCGAGCTCGCGGGCCCAGGAGGCGGCGGGCGTCGTGTGGACGATGTCGTCCACCGACTTGAACCCGATCCAGCCGGTCAGCACGGCGAAGGCGAGCACGGTGACGTACCACCTGCGCGAGCGCGGCACGGTGAACGGCAGCACGACGAGCAGCGCGACGCCGGCGAAGAGCATCGGCAACCGCGTGATGTTCGAGCCGATCTGCGAGCTGATCAGCCAGACGAGCAGCACGGACAGGGTGTAGACGGCCGAGGTGATACGGACCGTCTTCCACTCCTTGGGCGCGAGCACGCACAGGAGGATGCCGAAGGCCACCGGCAGCAGCGTCGACCAGAACGACATCGGCTGCGTCCCGGAGAACGGGAAGAGCCACGCCGACAGCCCGACCACGACGGCGGGCGCGATCCCGAGCGCGTACGCCCCCGGCCGCCGCTTCTGGAGGAAGAGCGCGACGGCGACGAGCCCGACGAACAGGCCGGCCACCGGCGAGCAGGCCGTGGCGATCCCGGCGAGCGACGCGGCGGCGGCGGCCTTCGCCCACCGCTTGTAGCGCCAGCGGTGGGGCCAGCAGAAGACGGCGGCGACCGCGGCGAGCCCGAACATCATGCCGAGCCCGAAGGTGACGCGCCCCGACACCGCGTTGCACAGCAGGGCGAAGACGCCGGCCAGCGCGGGCACCAGCGGCCTGGCGACGGCGCGCGTACGGATCAGCAGGAGCGTCAGCAGGGCGGCGGAGAGCGTGCCCGCGATCATCATGGTCGTCCGCACGCCCAGCACGGACATCAGATACGGCGACACCACGCTGTACGAGACCGGGTGCATGCCGCCGTACCAGGCGAGGTTGTACGCGGAGTCGGGGTGCCGGCCGACGAACTCGGCCCAGGCGTCCTGCGCGGCGAGGTCACCGCCGCTGTTCGCGAAAGTGAAGAACCAGATGACGTGCAGCACCGCGGCGACGGCGGTGACGACGAGGACGGGGTGCTGGGCTGCCCGGGCCGTCCAGCGGGCGCCGCCGCCGGCCGGGGCCGCGGCGGGCGGGGGCTCCTCCTGGGGCGGCGGCTCGGCCTGGGGCCGTATTCGTACCTGGCCGGCGCCCGGTTCGGCGTCGTCGGCGCGCGTCGGCTCCGCTGTGGTCACTGCTGACACTCCCCGTACGTACCGTCGTCCGCGACCGAGGGAACGTCCCGGTCCTGCCCCGGTCTCGCGACGCTAGCACGGGCGCCGCGCGCGGGCCCCGCGGAGGGGACGCGCGCGGGCCCCGTGGGAGGCCGGTGCACCGGCCTCCCACGGCGGAGCTAGGCGACGCGCTTGATCTTCGCGCCGAAGCCCGGCTCGGCCAGGTCCTTCTGGAGCGCCACGGGGACCTCGACGGCGTCGTTCTTGCCGTCGCCCACGCTCAGCACGCCGACCTCGGTGCCGGCCTTCGCCGTGTGCGGGATCGTCGCGCCCTTCTTCTCGTCCAGCGCCAGCCGGACGGTCAGACCGGACCAGCCGACCGCGGAGACGTCCTTCGTGGCGACGACTGGGGTGGTGCCGCCCAGGCCGTCGTCGACCTCGCCGACGACCTCGCCCTTGCGCACGATGGTCTTGGCGGTGAGCGCGCTCTGTCCCGCCTGGATGAGCCGCTGGACGACGCCGGTGACCTCGTCGATGTTGGCGGTGCCGTTGCGCCCGTACTGGCCGAGCGCCGCACCGATGATCGTCTGGGTCTTCCCGCCGACCTTCTTCTCGGCCGCGAACAGGATGTTGCCGCCGGCCGCGGTGGTGGTTCCCGTCTTGATGCCGATGGCGACGGTGGGGACGAGTCCGAAGAAGTTGTTCTGCTTGTCCCCGTTCAGGTCCACGTAGCTGGGCTGGCGGGAGATCTCCTTGAAGACCGGGTTCTCCATCGCGGCGCGGCCGAGCTTCACGAGGTCCCCGGCGGTGGAGACGGTCGTCTTGTCGAGGCCGCTGGGGTCGGTGTAGGTGGTGTGCGTCATCCCCAGCTCCTTGGCGGTCTTGTTCATCTTGTCGACGAACTGGTCCTCCGAGGAGCTGCCGGTGTCCCAGCGGGCGAGCAGCTTGGCGACGTTGTTCGCGGACGGCAGCATGACCGCCTCCAGCGCCTCGTACTCGGTGAGCTGCTGCCCCTCGGTGACCTTCACCACCGACTCGTTGCCGGCCTTGCCGGTCTCGTAGTGCTTCTGCGCCGCGGCGTCGACCGGGATCTTCGGCCCCTTCTCGCCGGTCTTCAGCGGGTGGTCGCGCAGGATGAGGTAGACGCTCATGACCTTGGCGATGCTCGCGATCGGTACGGGCTTCTGCGCGCCGGACGTGCCGAACGTGCCGATGCCGTTCACGTCCATCGCCGCCTGGCCCTGGCCGGGCCACGGCACGGACGGCTTGGCGCCCTCGAAAGAGACGGACTCCTTGGCGGTGAGGTCGAGCGTCGGCGCCGGGAGCGGCCGCACGGCCTGTACGACTGCGAACACCACGATCAGGAGCAGCACCAGCGGCGTCCAGATCTTGAACCGGCGCACCGTGGTGCGGACCCGGGTCTCCGGGGGCGGCGGGGTGTTGGTCAGCTCGGCCAGCAGGTCCAGCGGCGGCTTCGGCGGCAGCGGCTGCTGCGTGGTCCGCTCCGGGGCGGCCGGTTCCGCGGACTGGGCGGCGCCGGTCGCGGCGGCGGCGGTGGCCTTGTCGTCGAGCGGCCGAAGCGGGACGAAACGGCTGGTCCGCTCGGCGTCGGTCTCGGCGGGCCGCTGCGCGGCGCCGGTGTCCTTGGGGGCCTTGGGATCTTTACCGGCCGGCGACTTCAGCATGGTGGTGGGCTGGTCGACCGGGGGTGCGACGGCCTTGAAAACGGTCGTGGCCTGATCCCCCTCCCGAGCACCAGGTCCGCCGGTGGGACCCTTGGCGGGCTCGGGTGCGTCGGACTCGGCGTCCTTGGCCCAGGCGGGCTTCGAGGCACCGGACTTCGACGCGTCGGGCTTGCCGCCGGCACTCTTGACGGGCCCGGCCGGGGCCACCTTCGGCCAGGCGGGCTTGGCGTCCTCGGAGTGCTCGGCCCCCTTGGCCCCGGCGGGCTCCGACGCGTCGGACTCAGAGGCCGCGGCCTTGGCAGGCCCGGACCCAGCGGCCTTCGGCCAGGCAGGCTTGGCATCCTCGGCATCGACGGGCTCGGCGTCGGCAGGCTCGACACCCTTGGCCCCGGCGGGCTTCGACGCGTCCGGCTCCGCGTCGGCGGACTTGGCGGGCTCCGACGCGTCGGACTCGGCGCCAACGGACCCGGCGGGCTCCGACGCGTCGGACTCAGAGGCCACGGCCTTGGCAGGCCCGGACCCAGCGGCCTTCGGCCAGGCAGGCTTGGCATCCTCGGCATCGACGGGCTCGGCGTCGGCAGGCTCGACACCCTTGGCCCCGGCGGGCTCCGACGCGTCGGACTCGGTGTCCGCGGACCGGGCAGGCTTCGACGCGTCGGCCTCAGAGGCCACGGCCTTGGCAGGCCCGGACCCAGCGGCCTTCGGCCAGGCAGGCTTGGCGCCCTCGGCGTCAACCGGCTTCGGCGCGTCCGGCTCCGCGTCGGCGGGCTTGGCCCCCGCGCGCTGGGCCGCCTCGTCGGACTCCGGCTCGCCGGACTTACTCGCGGCGCGCTCGGCGTCGGCAGACTCCGCCCCACCGGGCTCGGCACCCTCGGTGCTGACGGACTCTGCCCCAGCAGGCTGGGCCACCCCAGCCGCCTTCGGCTCACCCCGCTTGCTCTCGGCGTCGGCAGACCCCGCCCCGCCGGACCCGGCGCCCTCGGTGCTGACCGGCTCGGCCACACCGGGCTTGCCCTCAGCGCGCTCGGCTGCGGCGCCCCCAGCAGCCGTAGCACCGGCGTCAGGAGCCGACTCCGCGCCCCCGACGGCGTCGGAGCCCGCTACGGCCTCCTCAACGGCGCCAGAGGCCGCGGCAGGGCCACCAGGCCCCGAGCCGCCACCGTCCCCGGAACCGGCATCCGGACCCGCGTCAGCCCCGCTCCCGGCACCATCGGCCCCCTCCGCGGAACCACCGGAGACCCACGCAGCCACCGCATCCCGCAGCCGCGCGTCCCCGGCCCCCTCCGCAGGCGCGGAACCCGCATCGGCCCCGGCCCTGGCCCCGGAACCACCCGCGGCAGCCTCCCCCGCATCCGAGGGCTCACCCGCGGAGCCAGAACCTTTCTTCGCCTCCGCTACGTCACGGACCGAGAAGACGGCCGTCGCCTGATCCACGCCCGACGCCGACGGGGTTTCCCGCGCCACCGCGAGGCGCGGGTCCCGTTCGTCCGGGGCCGGGCCGCCCGACGTCTTCCGCTCTTCGCCCGACCTGTCCGGGGTCCCCGCCACCGATGCCTCCTCGACCGCTTCACCACTGAGCGCCGGACAGGCCGATGCCTGTCCGGCCCTGTCCGAACCATGTACCAGTGTCCTGTGTGGGGGCTTAACCCTCGTGGTAGACGAGAACGACATACCTACTGGTTCCCGTCCAAAGCCACCACGCACCCTCGACAGACCAATGTGAGAGGGGTCACCCTGTCATTCATCCACGCGGGGAGGCATGGATGGGCAGGAGCCGCAGAACACTTCCGGAGGAGCTTCTGCTGCTGGCGCTGGACCCGACCACGGGTACCACCGCACAGCCGCAGTCGCTCGACCTAGGTCTGGCCGGAGCACAGCTAGTAGAGCTGGCGCTGGCCGGACGGATAGCCCCAGACGGGGATCGTATCGCCGTGGTGGCACCACGGCCGACCGGAGATCCGACTCTGGACTGCGCGTTGGAGTTGCTGCGAAGGCGTGGCGCTCCCGTACGGGCGGTCCACTGGATTGGCGGGCCGCGTCTCGGGCTGCGCCAGACCTACCTCTCGCACCTGGAGCGGTGCGGCATGGTGCATGCCGTGGCGGGCCAGATGTGCGGGGTACTGCCGACGACTCGCTATCAGGCGACGGAGACGGCGATCAGCCGGGAGATCAGGTCCCGGCTGGATTCAGCGATCCGTACCGGTGTGCCACCGGACCCACGGACCGCGGCGCTCGCCGCGCTGGCCCACGCGGTCGGACTCGGCAAGCACCTGTATCCGGGGAACGAGGGACGTTCGTCCCGCTCCCGGCTACGGGACCTGATCAGGCACGACCCGATGGGCGGCCTCGTGGCGCACGCCGTGATGGACGTCCAGAACGGTGTGGCCGCCGCGCCGCGCCGCTCGCCCGCCGCCCCGGCGGGCCGGGGTGCACCGGAGCCCGCCAGGGGCGTTCCGATGCAGCCACGGCACGGTTCCATGGCACGCGCCGTGGCCCACTGAGGCGGCACACCCGGCACGACCGCACCACGAACACCCGCACCAGCGCCGCACCGCAGTCCCCACGATCCGGTCCGGGAGCCGCTGTACCGCGCGGGGTGATGCTCCGAGGTCCGCAGGACGGCCCGGGTCATCACCCCGCGCGTTCGCGTTTGCGCTGCGCACCTCCGCACACACATCCGGTGTTTCCCAGCGGCGGGCCGCCCCCGAGTGGCAATCTGCTGAGCAGCAGATACGCAACGTAGAAATACGCAACGTACAAAAAGATGCACGCAGCCGGAGGTGCACGTCCCGTGGCGTCCAACGTCAATCCCACCGTCAGGCGACGCCGGTTGGGCCAGGAGCTGCGTCGGCTCCGCGAGCTCAAGGGCATGACCGCCGAGGAGGTCGCCGAGCGCCTGCTGGTCTCGCAGTCGAAGATCAGCCGCCTGGAGAACGGGCGGCGCAGCATCAGCCAGCGCGACGTACGCGACCTGTGCGGGGTGTACGAGGTCGAGGACCACCGGATCGTCGACTCGCTGATGCAAATGGCCAAGGACTCGCGCCAGCAGGGCTGGTGGCACTCCTTCGGCGACATCCCGTACAGCGTCTACATCGGCCTGGAGACCGACGCCGCGAGCCTGCGCGTCTACGATCCCCAGGTCGTGCCGGGCCTGCTCCAGACCCGGGGATACGCGGAGGCGCTGATCAACGGCGCGCTGCCGGAGACGACCCAGCAGGACATCGAGAAGCGCGTCCAGGTCCGCATGCGCCGCCAGGAGCGCATCCAGGCGCCGGAGAACCCGCTGCGCCTGTGGACCGTGCTGGACGAGGCCGCGCTGCGCCGGGGCGTCGGCGGCCGGCACATCATGCGGGAGCAGCTGGACCACCTGGTCGAGCAGTCGCAGCTGCCGCACGTGACGGTGCAGGTGATCCCGTTCGAGATGGGCGCGCACCCGGGGCTGAACGGGCAGTACGCGATCCTGGAGTTCCCCGACGCGGCGGACTCCAGCGTGGTCTACATCGAGGGCGTCACCAGCGACCTCTACCTGGAGAAGGCCAACGACGTGCAGAAATACAGCGTCATGTACGAGCATCTGCGGGCCCAGGCGCTGAATGTGGAGCAATCGCGGCAGTTCATCTCGGACATCGCCAAGGAGTACGCCCGCTGATCCGGCCGGTCGCGCCCCGCACCGGCGCGGCCGTGCCCGGTGGGCACCCTCCACCCCTTCTCGGCCCCGGATTTCGTGCCTCCGAGGCAAAGGCGCGGCACGGTACCGTCCGCCTCCGGGAAAGGGAAGACTCACATGGAATATGCCATCCGGTCGGGTGAATGCCCGCTTCACGCACCCCCCTTGGCGAGTAGCGTCGATCACGCCATCAAGACGACATCGTTGGCGGGAACCGCTCTGGACCTCCGGGCGGGGATGCAATTCGACCACTGGCTAGACCGGAGCGAACATGGCTATTCAGCAGGGTGCCACCGAATCCTGGACCAAATCCTCGTATTCCACCGGAAACGGTGCGTGCGTAGAGGTCAAGTCTCCTGAAGTGCACGCGATCGCCGTGCGGGACTCGAAGGTCACGCACGGCCCGTCGATCGGATTCGGCCCCGAGACGTGGAACACGTTCGTGCACGAGGTGAGCACGGGCTCGTTCTGAACGGACGAACGGCACAACAAGCACATATGACCCACCAGTTCCATCAGCACGACCGGCAAGACCAGCACCACCGTGGGAGCCCTCTCGACTGGCCCGCCGTCCCGGCCGAGGGGGCTCGGCATTTTCCGGAGCGCTCCCCGCGCGCTCAGCGCAGTTGATCGACATACCGGTCGGTCCCCGGCACCGTCGGCACGAACGGCGCCAGCAGTTCGACCCGGGCGCCGAGCCCGGCCCCCGCCACCTCCTCCCCGAGCCCCGCGAACCGCTCCGCCCAGCATGCGCGCGGGTCGCTCTCCAGGAACCACAGCAGCGTCAGCCGCGTGTCCACGCCCTCCACCTGCTTCACGTACGTCATCCGGTCCCCGGGGAGCGGGGTCGGCCGGAAGACGGTGACCAGCGCGGCCGGCGACCCGGCCAGCGCCTTCGGCAGGTGGTGCGAGCGCAGCCACTCCAGGAGCGCGGGCCGTCGCTCGGCCCGTGCCACGTCGACGACCTCCAGGACCAGGCCCGCGTACGGGTGGTCGAGGGCGTGGTGGTCGCGGGGGCCGGCGGCGCCGTCCCGGTAGACCGTCGCCTCGTGGTCCTGGAAGGCGGTGAAGACGTGGGTGCGGTTCTGGTGGACGCGGCCGTCGCGGTTGAGCCGCTTGTTGATGGCGACGGTCCACCTCATGTGGTCGTCGTAGCGGCCCTCGGTGATCCAGTACGTCGAGAGGTAGCAGCCGGCCGTGACGGGTTCGGCGACCGCCGACCTCGCGGGCCGGCGCAGCAGTTGCAGCTCCCGGGTGGCGACCCAGCGCCGCCCGGCGAACATCCAGGGCATGGCCATCGCGCCGGCGTAGTAGTGGTCGTCCTCGTACCACCGGTTGTAGGCGTGCTCGTGACCCGGGTGCGGTTCCACCAGGGTGATGAGGGCGTGCCCCGGGCGCACCCCGTACGGGCCGACGGCGGCCAGCTCCGCGTAGGTCTCGCCGCGAGTGCCGGAATCTGCGTCCATCGCCGCTCCCTGCTTCTACGGGCTTCTACGGGCTTCCGAAGTCGTGGCACCGGCCCTACTCTGACGGCCCGTCAGAAAAAAGGCCAGACCCGGAGGCGCCCGATGGGAAACGGTGAGCTGCTCGCCGGAAAGACCGTGCTCGTCTCGGGGGTCGGCGCCGGACTCGGCCATCAGGTCGCGGCGGCGGTGCTGCGCGACGGCGGCAACGCGGTGCTGGGGGCGCGCACGCACGCGCGGCTGGCCGAGACGGCGTCCGCCCTTGACCCGGCCGGCACCCGGACCGCGTACCGGTCCACCGACATCGGCGACGAGGGTCGGTGCGAGGCGCTGGTGGCGCTGGCGCGGGAGCGGTTCGGCGGGGTGGACGCGGTGGTCCATGTCGCCGCCCGGGACAGCTGTTTCGGGGGGCTGGAGGACGCCGACTTCACGACCTGGAGCCAGGTCGTCGACGTCAATCTGCTCGGCACGCTGCGGATGACCCGGGCCTGCCTGCCCGCCCTCAAG
This sequence comes from Streptomyces sp. NPDC006552, assembly GCF_040611655.1. Taxonomy (NCBI): domain Bacteria; kingdom Bacillati; phylum Actinomycetota; class Actinomycetes; order Kitasatosporales; family Streptomycetaceae; genus Streptomyces; species Streptomyces sp. NPDC006552. Next base: position 46,775 of record NZ_JBEXOS010000018.1, on the reverse strand, counting down.
GAGCGCGGCGGCTCGGTGGTCATCATCGGGACGCAGTCGGCGATCGCCGCGCCGTCGCAGGTGCGGCAGGCGGCGTACGCGGCCTCCAAGGGGGCACTGACCAGTGCGATGTACTCGATGGCGCGCGAACTCGGCCCGCACCGCGTCCGGGTCAACACGGTGCTGCCGGGCTGGATGTGGGGCCCGCCGGTGCGGGCCTACGTCCAGTTCACGGCGCACGCCGAGGGCGTACCGGAAGCCGAGGTCCTCGCGCGGCTCACGGAGCGGATGGCGCTGCCCGAGCTGGCCACGGACGGCGATGTGGCGGACGCGGCGGTCTTCCTGGCGTCGGACCGCTCCCGCGCGATCACCGGCCAGCAACTTCTGGTGAACGCGGGAGAGTTGATGCGCTGACCCAGTCTCGCCCCCTCCTTCGCGCGACCGCACGGGACCCGCATCCCGTGCGGTCGTTCGCGTTTCTGCGGCTACTGACGAAGTGCCCGCTCATGGTGTGGCCGAGGTCACGTTCACGACAACTCCTCACCCGGTAACGAAAGTGCAAAATCGTTCGACTTGCTGATCTCGGTTCACATCCGTGACCACTAGGGCCCTTGACCGGCTGACCGAACAGGCGGTTCAATCCCGGAAGTCCCCACTCCCGCACGGGGGCGCCCGCTGGAACGGACGTACTGACGAAGAGCCGCAACGTTCACAAGGCGGACCCCTGGAGGGGGCACATGAACAGTCTCGACTGGGCCGTGCTCATCGGCTACTTCGGCGTGATGGTCGCGATCGGCATCTGGTCACACAAGCGTGTGGACGATGTCTCCGACTTCTTCACGGCCGGCGGAAAGATGCCGTGGTGGCTGTCCGGCATCTCGCACCACATGTCCGGCTACAGCGCGGTGATGTTCACCGGGTACGCCGGCATCGCGTACACGTACGGCGTCACGTCCTTCATCACCTGGTCGTTCCCGATCGCGCTCGGCATCGCCATCGGCGCGCGGCTGTTCGCGCCGCGGATCAACCGGCTTCGTTCGCGGCTGCACGTGGCCTCACCGCTCGAATACCTCAAGAACCGCTACAACCTGGGCACGCAGCAGGCGCTCGCCTGGTCGGGCATGCTGCTGAAGATCGTGGACGTGGCCGCCAAGTGGGCCGCGATCGCCACGCTGCTCTCCGTCTTCACCGGTATCTCGATCAACCAGGGCATCCTGATCACCGGCGTCATCACGGCGATCTACTGCACCATCGGCGGCCTGTGGGCGGACGCCCTGACCGAGCTGGGGCAGTTCATCATCCAGCTCATCGCGGGCGTCGCGATGTTCGTGGCCGTCGTCTCCAAGCTCGGCCCGTTCGGCGGCGTCTTCGGCGTCTGGGACGAACCGGAGCTGGCCGGCCACGGCAAGCCGCTCGTCGGCCCCTACGGCACGGTCTTCCTCCTCGCGTTCCTCTTCATCAAGCTCTTCGAGTACAACGGCGGCATGCTCAACCAGGCCCAGCGCTACATGGCCACGGGCAGCGCCCGCGAGGCCACGCGCTCCGCCTACCTCTCGGCCGTCCTGTGGCTGGTGTGGCCGGTCGTCCTCTTCTTCCCGATGTGGGTCTCGCCGCTGCTGGTGCACGCGAAGAAGCCGGACGGCTCGGACTCGTACGGCCTGATGACCGAACAGCTGCTGCCGCACGGCCTGCTGGGCCTGGTCATCGTCGGATTCTTCTCCCACACGATGGCGATGTGCTCCTCGGACGCGAACGCGATCGCGGCTGTCTTCACGCGGGACGTGGCGCCCGCGCTCTCCAAGCGGGCGAAGGCCCAGTGGGTCGGCAGCAAGGGCCTGCTGGCCGCGCGCCTGACCACGGTGATCTTCCTGGGACTCTCCATGGGGGTGGCCACGCAGGTCAACTCGCCCACGTTCAAGGACATCATCACGGTCGTCATCAAGTGGGTCGCCGGTCTCATGGGGCCGATCGCGATCCCGATGATGCTGGGGCTGCTCCGCCGCTTCCGCACGTCTGGCCCGACCGCGGCGCTGACCAGCTGGGGGATGGGGCTGCTGGCCTTCTGGCTGGTCAACTACCCGATCAGCTGGAGCGTGGAGGGCGGCGTCCCCCTTCAGTACCAGGTCTCGATCCCGCTGGCCGTCTCGCTGGTCCTCTACATCGTCATCGGCATCGTCAAGCCGGAGGACACGCCGGAGCGCGACGCGCTGATCGAGCGCCTCAACACGGACGGGGACGGTCCCGGCACCACGGGCGCGGCGGCGGTCCCGGCCCAGCCCGCGGCCCCGGACGACGTGCCGCTCCGCTGACCCGCGCACCCGCCTGCCCCGGCCTCCGTCCCCTGTGGACGGGGCCGGGGCACGGCTGTGTGCGCCTGTGGACGGGGCCGGGACCGGGACCGGGCTGTGCCTCCCAAGGGGCTCAGGCCCGCGGGTACCGGGCCAGCCAGCCGGGCGAGGAGACCCCGGGCCCGTGCAGCGCGGCCCCCTGTGTCATCTCCATGGCGAAGTCGTCGGCCAGCTCCAGGATCGTCGCCCGGCCCTCCAGCTCCGCCACCCAGGCGGGCGGCAGCGCCGTCTCCCCGTGCAGCGCCCCGAGCAGCCCCCCGCAGAGCGCCCCGACGTCCGCCGACGGCCCGTCGTGGTGGACGGCGAGCCCGAGGCCGTGCCGGATGTCCTCCCCGACCAGCGAGCAGTAGACGGCCGCGGCGAGCGCCCCCACGGCCCCGCCGTCCCCCACCAGCTCCGCCACCCGCGCGGCGCTCGGCATCCCCTGCCGCACCGCACCCACGGCGTGCTTGAGCGCGTCCACCACGGGCGGATGACCGGGCCGGGCGGCCAGCAGCACCAGGGTGCGCTGCACGGCGGCGTCGAGCGAGTCCCCGCGCGCCAGGGCGTGCACGATCACGGCGTACGCCCCCGCGGCCAGATACGCCTCATCCGCACCGTGCGTCTGGACGGCGCACTCGACGGCGAGCTGGAGCACGAGCTGCGGCTCCCACCCCACGAGCAGCCCGAACGGCGCGGACCGCGTCACCGCCTGGGGTCCCACCGCGTCGGGGTTCTTGGGCCGGTCCATGGTGCCCATGACGTCGTTGCCGAGCCCGAGCAGACAGGCCTGGGCGGCGCCGCGCCGCGCGTACAGCCACTCCTCGCGGGCCAGCCAGCCGTCTTCCGCGCGGCGCTCGTCGGGCCCCCAGTCTCGCTGGGTGGCGGCCCAGCGCAGATAGGCCCGGTGCACGTCGGTCGGCGGATGCCAGGCCCCGGTGTCGCGCCGCACCTGCGCCCGGATGAGCCCGTCGACGGTGAACAGCGCGAGCTGTGTGGCGGCGGTGACGGCTCCCGTCCGCCCGTACGCGGGGGCGGGCCGCGTCAGTCCGGCGGCGCCGTACGTCTCCCGGACGGCGTCGAGGGTGAGGCCGGTGAGCGGGGCACCGAAGGCGTCTCCGAGCGCGCCACCGAGCAGCGTGCCGCGTACCCGGCTGCGGAAGTCCTGCTGCTCGACGCGGCCCCACACAGCCGCGGCGGCGACCGGTGCGCCCATGGGATCCCCTCCTCCGGGCAGCACTGTAATCGACCGGACGCGACCGGGAACGTTCGCTTGCGCGACTCAACGGGGCGCACGTGATATGCGCGGAGAAGCCCCGGAAGTCTCTTGGGACGGAATGCGCCCACTTCGCGAAGGCGTACGTTCCGGCTGCCCCGCCCCCCTGCTGCCGCCACCGGCTCCTCCGCCCGGCTTCGCCTCCCGTCCACCTCCAGGCCGCGTCCCGCTCTCCCGCACCCCGAAACATCCGCGTCATGACCCACATGACTCGTGTCAGGGCCCGGCTCCCCGCCCTCGGCGCGCTCGCGGCCGCCACGCTCCTCGTCGGCCTCACCACCCCCGCCTCCGCGCACCCGGGCCACCACGCCGCGGCCCGCATCCCCTTCACGCGGGCCACGGTCACGGCCGCGGACACCGCGGGCACCTACACCATCAGCTGGACGGCCCCCGGCACGCGCCGCGTCGCCGTCGAGGCGGGCGGCCGGACGGTCGCCACGGGCGGCTCCACCGGCAAGGCCACCGTGAAGGGGCTGCCGGCGGGCGCCGACCGCCAGTGGTTCGATCTCGTGCCCGATCACGGCACGGGTCTGCACCTCGCGGACCGCCTCATCAAGCTGGACGGCGCGGTCAACTTCCGTGACGCGGGCGGCTACCGGACCACCGACGGGCACTGGGTGCAAATGGGCGAGATCTTCCGCTCGGACGCCCTCGACAAGCTGACCGACGCGGACCTGGCGAAGCTCCGGCGCCTGGGCATCGCCGCCGACTACGACCTGCGCACCGCCTCCGAGCGCGCGGCCGCGCCGGACCGGGTCCCCGTGGGCACCTCGTACGTCGTGGCCGACGTGCTGGCCGGCTCCGACATGACGACGACGATGCCGGCGACCGAGGCGGGCGCGGTCGCCATGATGACTGACGGTGAGAAGTTCATGGTCAGCGGCGCGACCGCCAAGTCCGCCTACCGGCAGGTCTTCTCCGGCCTGGCCGGCGGCGACGGCGTGGTCTTCCACTGCACTGCGGGCAAGGACCGCACGGGCTGGGCGAACGCGGCGCTCCTGACGGCGCTCGGCGTCCCGCGCGCCACCGTGCTGCAGGATTACCTCGCCTCGAACGACTATCGCGCCCAGGCGAACGCGGCGGCGCTCGCCGCGATGCCCGCCGAGCAGGCGAAGGTCTACAAGCCGATGCTGGACGTCCGCGCCGCGTACCTGAACTCCGGGTTCGACGAGGTGCGGGACGCGTTCGGCTCGTTCAGCGCGTACGAGAGGAAGGGCCTCGGCCTGGACTCCGCCGAGCTGCGCGCACTCAGGGCCGAACTGCTGGTCTGACCGGGCGCATTCTGTCCCGGCCCGTCCCAGAGGGGCGGACACCCACACCCGGACGTCCGCCCCCACGGTTCTGGCTCAGCAGAGACAGGGTTCGGTACCGAAGCCCAGACCGAGGATGTCGGAATCGCTCAGCGCCCCGGAGAAGGCGTGCACCTCGTCGACCGCACCACGCAGGTACTCACCCCAGCCGCCGTCGACGTGCCCGCGCCCCACTTGGAGTCCGCCGCCGCTGTGCCACGCGCCGCGGAAGGGCGCCGTCGCCTCGGGGTTCGTGTAGCCCTCCACATAAAGCTTGATCCGGTCGGTCGCGTCGTCGTACACGACTGCCAGGTGTGTACCTGCCCCCTCACCACCGTCGGCGGCGGCTTGCTGCCCGACGACGGTCTCCGCGGCCCCGGTCTCATCGCCGTCGCTCACCACCAACTGCCACGTGTGGCTCTTGGGGACGTAGCGCACCTTGAACGCGTCCCCGTTCTCACCACCCTGCGAGAGCACCGTCATCGGGTGGTCGGGGTCGGCATCCGCGAGCCGGACCACCACGCCGATGGTGAAGCTGTCGGCGGTGTCCACGACGGGCTGCGCCGTGGCGGCGTGACCGGAGGCCCCGTCCAGCGTCAGATGCCCGTCGCCCACGAGCGGGTAGTCGGTCGCCGGGACACAGTCCGGGTCCAAGGCGCAGTCGTCCTCCGGCGCGCGGAAGATCGTCGCACCGCCGGCCAGCGCCAGCGGCGCGCCCCCGTACAGTTCCGGGCTCGTCCCGTCCGCGGCGCTCTCCAGGGACCAGTGGCCTTGCAACTGGGGCTTTCGGAGACCCAGCTCCTCCACCTCGCCCGGAACCACCACCCGGTCGTAGACCCGTACGGCACCCACCTCGCCGTTCCAGCGGTCGCGGTATCCGGTGACGCCGCGGGCCCGCCCGATCTGGAAGGCTCCCGACGCCTCGGCCGGCGCCGTCACGGCCTGCGGTGCACCGGCCGCCTGCCCGTTCACGTAAAGCGTGGCGAGTCCCGTCTCGGTGTCGTAGACGCCCAGCACATGGGCCCATTCGCCGGCCTCGGGCGCGCCACCGGACACCTCGGCGCCACCGATCCTGAAGGACCACACCGGCGCGGAGTCGCCAGGCCGTAGCCCCAGGGTGAAGCCGGGGCCTCCGTCGGCGTCCTGGCTCGCCACCGTCCGCACGCCGTCCGTACGCGCCGGGCGCACCCAGCCGCCCACCGCGAACGTATGCCGTGGGTCGAGGACAGCCTTGCCGGGCGTCAAGTACCCGTGCCCCGTACCGTCCAGGCGCGCGGTCGTCGTCAGGGCGGTGCCGGACGGCGCCCTGGCGCCGAAGGCGACCCCGGTACCGGCGCGCGCGGCGGGCCCGGCCTCGGCCGCGGCCGACTTCGTACCCGCGGGGTCGGCGAGGTTCCAATGGGCGGTGGGGGCCCGGCCTTCGGCCACGTAGAAGCTGTAGTCCGCCTCACCGCTGACGCGCCCCGAGCGGTCGACGGCCTGGACTGTCAGCCTTTCGAAGCCCATCCTGGGCGGCAGGTACCGGAGGGTCGCGGGCCCTCCGGGCTCCTGGGGCCGTACGTCCCCGTAGCCACCGCCGGTCCACCGGTAGCTGTACGAGACGACATCGTCGGACGGCGAGTCCATGGTGAAGGTGCCGTACTTCCCGACTCCGTCGGTCCACCCCTCCTCTTCGGGGTACTCCGCCGACGAGACGGCAGGCTTCTCCGGGTTCACATCGTCGTACACGAACTCGCAGACGGACCCCCCGTCCTCCGAGCTCCATGCCGAGGCCACGGTGCCGTCGTGCGCCCGTACCCGCCAGGACACGACGGTGTTCGGCGGCACGTCGTCGGGCAGCTGCCATGCCCGCTTCGCTCCCGACGGCGTCGGGGACGAGGTGTACGTCCGGCGCTGCTCCGACCCGTCGGCGCCGGTCCACCACGCTTCGAACTCACCCTGTACGAAGTTCCCCTCGCCGGGCCGGTCGTCCGCCTCGGGGTCGTACAGCACGGCGGTCAGCCTCGGGGGCTCCGAGACGTACGAGCGCTCCTCCCCCGCCGCACACCCCCTGCCGCCCGTACTCAGATCCTGGACGAGTGGCCGCAGCGGCGGCAGGTTGTCAGCCGCCAGGGCCGCCGACGGCGCCGAGACGACCGTCAGCGCCGCCGCTCCCACGACGGCCACCCGTCTGAATCTGCTCCCGGTGGAACTGCTGCGTATCAAGTTGAGCCCTCCCCTGTCGTCCCGCGCTCTGTACGCGGACCGCAGGAGGCTAACAACCGGCACTGACAGCGCGGAGGTTCAGTCCTCCAGTACCGGCAGCAGCTCCGGCAGGTGTCCGTCCGAGGCCGTCGCCGCCCTGACCCGCTCCTCCGGGACGGTCCCGTACAGCGTCGTGCGCGGCCGCGCCGGGCGGCCCGCCGCGTCCGCGACCGCCACCAGGTTTTTGACCGACTTGTACGAGCCGTACGACGAGCCCGCCATCCGGGAGATGGTCTCCTCCATCAGCGTGCCGCCGAGGTCGTTGGCGCCGGAGCGGAGCATGTCCGCCGCGCCCTCGCTCCCCAGCTTGACCCAGCTGGTCTGGATGTTGGGGATGTGCGGGTGGAGCAGGATCCGGGCCATGGCGGTGACGGCCCGGTTGTCGCGGGTGGTGGGGCCGGGGCGGGCGATGCCGGCGAGGTAGACGGGGGCGTTGGTGTGGATGAAGGGGAGCGTCACGAACTCCGTGAAGCCGCCCGTCTCCTGCTGGATCGCCGCAAGAGTCCGCAGGTGGCCGAGCCAGTGGCGGGGCTGGTCCACATGCCCGTACATCATGGTGGAGGAGGAGCGGATGCCCAGCTCGTGGGCGGTCTTGATGACCTCGATCCAGGTCGCCGCGGGCAGCTTGCCCTTGGTGAGGATCCAGCGGACCTCGTCGTCGAGGATCTCGGCGGCCGTGCCCGGGATCGAGTCGAGGCCCGCCTCCTTGGCCGCCGTCAGCCACTCGCGGATCGACAGGCCGGTGCGCGTCGCCCCGTTCACGACCTCCATCGGGGAGAACGCGTGGACGTGCATGCCGGGCACCCGCTCCTTCACCGCGCGCGCGATGTCGAAGTAGGCCGTGCCGGGCAGGTCCGGGTGGATGCCGCCCTGCATGCAGACCTCGACCGCGCCGACGTCCCACGCCTGCGCGGCCCGGTCCGCGACCTGGTCGAGGGAGAGCGTGTACGCGTCCGCGTCCGTGCGGCGCTGGGCGAAGGCGCAGAACCGGCAGCCGGTGTAGCAGACGTTGGTGAAGTTGATGTTGCGGGTGACGATGTAGGTGACGTCGTCGCCCACCACGGACCGGCGGATGGAGTCCGCGACCCCGCAGAGGGCGTCGAGCGCCGGGCCGTCCGCGTGCAGCAGGGCGAGCGCCTGGTCGTCGGTGAGGCGGGTCGGGTCGTCGGCCGCCACCGCGAGCGCCCCGCGCACGTCCGCGTCGATGCGGGACGGCACCATGCCGGGCGCCGCCTGTTCGCGCAGCGCATCCCAGTCGCCGTAGACCTCGTCGAAGTCGTCGCGCCGGTCGCTCGTACGGCCCTCGGTGTCGATGGTGCGGTGCAGGTCCGTGCGGCCGGACGCGGCCACGTACCCCTCGTCCGGTTCCTGCCAGGGGCGGCCGACGACGGGGGCGTCGGCGAGGGCGAGGCCGGTCTCGGGGTCGGCCAGGGCGCGGACGTGGGGCAGCAGCCGCGGGTCGAGCCAGGGCTCGCCACGCGTGACGAACTCCGGGTAGACACAGAGGCGTTCGCGGAGCTGGAAGCCGGCCGCGCCGGAGTGCTCCGCCAGCTCGTCGAGGCGGGGCCAGGGCTGCTCCGGGTTCACGTGGTCGATGGTGACCGGGGAGACCCCGCCCCAGTCGTCGATGCCGGCGCCGATGAGCCGCGCGTACTCGCCGTCGACCAGGTTCGGTGGGGCCTGGAGGTTGCCCGAGGGGCCCATGATGTGCCGGGCCACCGCGACCGTCGCCACCAGGTCGTCGAGGTCGGCGTCGGGCATGGCGCGCATCGCCGTGTCCGGCTTCGCGCGGAAGTTCTGGATGATCAGTTCCTGGACGCCGTGGTAGGAGCGGGCGACCCGGCGCAGCGCGAACAGCGACTCGGCGCGCTCCTCGCAGGTCTCCCCGATCCCGATGAGCAGCCCGCTGGTGAACGGGACCGAGGAGCGGCCCGCGTCCTCCAGGACCCGCAGCCGCACCGCCGGTTCCTTGTCGGGCGAGCCGTGGTGCGGCATCCCCGGCTCGGACCACAGCCGCTCGGCCGTCGTCTCCAGCATCATCCCCATCGAGGGGGCGACCGGCTTGAGCCGCTGGAAGTCCGTCCAGGTCAGAACGCCCGGATTGAGGTGCGGCAGCAGCCCCGTCTCCTCCAGGATGCGGATCGATATGGCCCGCACGTACGCGATCGTGTCGTCGTAGCCGTGCGCGTCGAGCCACTCGCGGGCCTCGGGCCAGCGGTCCTCCGGCTTGTCGCCGAGGGTGATCAGGGCTTCCTTGCAGCCCAGCGCGGCGCCCTTGCGCGCGATGTCGAGAACCTCGTCCTGCGACATGAACATCCCGTGGCCCGCGCGGCGCAGCTTGCCCGGCACGGTCACGAACGTGCAGTAGTGGCACTTGTCGCGGCAGAGCCGGGTCAGTGGGACGAAGACGCTCTTGGAGTACGTGATGACGCCCGGCCGGCCCGCCGCCGCCAGGCCCGCGTCGCGCACCCGGGCCGCCGACGCGGTGAGGTCCGCGAGGTCCTCGCCGCGCGCCCGGAGCAGGACGGCGGCCTCCGTGACATCGAGCGCGACACCGTCTCTGGCCCGTTTGAGCGCCCGCCGCATCGCGTTGGCGGTGGGTCGCTCTGCCTGCGTCGCTGCCTTGGTGGGTGCGTCCGGATCACTCATGGAGCGAGCATACGAGTGGATGTGTCTCATACGTACGGGAGGAAGTCGTCGAGCGTCCTGAGGACGGTCATCTCGTCCCCGGGCGGCAGTTGCAGCACGACCTCCCCGATCCCCTGGTCCGCGTAGTGCGCGAGCTTGCCGGGCGTGGGCACGACCGCGTACGGCACGATCCGCAGCGCGCCGGGTTCGCGGCCCGCCGCCTCCCAGCGCTCCCGCAGCTCGGGCAGGGTCCGGCTCAGGCCGGCGCCGCCGATGGGCATCCAGCCGTCGGCGTAGGCGCAGATGTGCGCGAAGAGTGTCGGGCCGGCCGCGCCGCCGACGAGGATGCGGGGCGCGCCGCCGTGCACCGGCTTGGGGTAGGCGTGGCTCGCGCGCACGCCTTGGCCGTGGCCGCCCGCGTACGGGGTCGGCGCCTGCGCCCACAGGGCGCGCATCAGGCCGATCCGCTCCCGGGTCAGCTCCCGGCGCGTGGCCCAGTCGACGCCGTGGTCGGCGGCCTCCTCCTTGTTCCAGCCGAATCCGACGCCGAGCGTGAAGCGGCCGCCCGAGAGGTGGTCGAGCGTGGCGATCCGCTTGGCCAGGGCGATCGGGTCGTGTTCGGCGACGAGGGTGACGCCGGTGCCCAGGCCGAGGCGCCGGGTGACGGCGGCGGCCTGGGCGAGCGCGACGAACGGGTCCAGGGTGCGGCTGTACTCGCGGGGCAGGTCGCCGCCGTTGGGGTAGGGGGTGGTGCGCTCGGCCGGGATGTGCGTGTGTTCGGGCAGGTAGAGGCCGGCGTAGCCGCGCTGTTCGAGGGCGCGGGCCAGGCGTACCGGGGTGATGGTCTCGTCGGTCAGGAAGATCGTGGTCGAGATCCGCATGCGGCATTCGTAGCGGCGCGGCCGTGAGGAGTCCATGGCCGACCCGGAACCCGTCATCCGTCGCTCCCCTTCCCTTGGAGGGAAGTTCACGGCTCAATGCCAGGGTCGCACCCGTCCCATCCGACACCCTGGGGAGCCGAGACATGTGCACGGACGCCACACACGGACAGGAATCCGGCCACGACGGCATCGGCAGGCGGGCGTTGCTCGTGACGGGCGCGGCGACCGCGCTTACGCTCACTCCCATGAGCTTCGCCACCGCCGCCGAGGGCGCGCGGACCACCCGGACGCTCACCGGCACGCTGCCGCCGGGCGCGCCGGACTACGTGTACCTGCCGGTGGAAGTGCCCCGCGGGGTACGGGAGATCAAGGTCTCGTACACGTACACGAAGGCGACGGTTCCGGCCGGCACGCAGAACAACGCGCTCGACATCGGCCTCTTCGACGAGCGCGGCACGGCGCTCGGCGGCGCGGGCTTCCGGGGCTGGTCGGGCGGGGCCCGCACCGAGTTCTTCGTGCGCGCGGACGACGCGACGCCCGGCTACCTGCCGGGCCCGGTGCGCCCCGGCACCTGGCACGTCGTCCTCGCCCCCTACACGGTGGCGCCGCAGGGCCTGCCGTACGAGGTGACCGTGGAGCTCACCCACGGCGCGCCCGGCACGGCGCCCGCCCGGCGCTACCCGCCCGAGCGGGCGCGCGGCCGGGGCCGTGCCTGGTACCGCGGCGACTGCCACGTGCACAGCTGGCACTCGGACGGGCGCCGCGCCCCGGCCGAGATCGGCGCGCTGGCCCGCGCGGCGGGCCTGGACTTCCTCACCACCTCCGACCACAACACGTCGTCCTCGCACGCGCACTGGGCGGACGTGGCCGGTGACGACCTGCTGGTGATGCTGGGCGAGGAGGTGACGACGCGCAACGGCCACGTCCTCGCCCTCGGCACCGCGCCGGGGACGTTCATCGACTGGCGCTACCGGGCCCGCGACAACCGCTGGGCGAAGTACGCCCAGGAGATCCGCCGCGCGGGCGGCCTCGTCGTCCCCGCGCACCCGCACGCGACGTGCATCGGCTGCGGCTGGAAGTTCGGCTTCGGCGAGGCGGACGCGGTGGAGGTGTGGAACGGCCCCTACACCCCCGACGACGAGATCTCGCTCGCCGACTGGGACAACACCCTGGTCTCCTACGCTCGTTCGGGCCGCCGGTCGGGCTGGATCCCGGCGATGGGCAACAGCGACGCGCACCGCGACCCGGACCGGATCGGCGGCCCGCAGACGGTGGTCCTGGCCGATTCCCTGTCCCGCTCCGCCCTCCAGGCGGGCATCAAGGCGGGCCGCTCCTACGTCGCCGAGTCCAAGGACGTCGAGGTCACCTTCTCGGCCTCCGGCGGCAAGGGCGCGCACGCGGGTATCGGCGAACGCCTCGGGGTGGACCGCGACACGGAGATCTCGGTCGATTTGACGGTCAAGGGCGCACCGGGCTGCACGCTCCACCTGGTCACGGACCAGGGCACGCTGTTCACCTCACCGCCCCTGCCCGCGTCCGGCACGGGTTCGGCGACCTGGCGCACGACACCGTCGTACGCGGCGTACGTCCGCGCGGAGGTCCGCCACGCGGCGTCGGTCCCGGGCCTGCCCGGGGCACTGGCGGCGTTCACCAATCCGGTGTTCCTGGGGGCGTGATCACCGCCCGGGGCGGCGAAATCGCTGATCACCCAGGGGACTTCGCCAGCGAATTCGACCACTTCGCCGGGTGAGGCCGGAGGCCGCCCGGCTCAGTCCTCGACCACGAGGACCGGCGTGTGCCGGTTCAGGACCTCGCCGCGGAAGAACGCCGGGCTGAGCCGGCCCATCACCAGCATGATGACGACGCCGACGAGCAGCAGGCCCACGCCGATCACGAAGACCGAGCCGATACCGAACACGGACGAGCCGCTGCCGTAGGCCGGGTTCCACATGTCGGTCAGGGTCTTCACGAAGACGGCCGCCAGGAGCACGCCGCCGAGCAGCGGGAACAGTCCCTTGAAGGCGAAGTCCCGGACCGAGCGGCGCAGCTCCGCGCGGAAGTACCAGGTGCAGGCGAACGCCGTGAGCGCGTAGTAGAAGCAGATCATGAGGCCGAGCGCGTAGATCGTGTCGACCAGGACGTGCTCGGAGACCAGGGTCATGACCGTGTAGAAGACGGCGGTGGCCGCGCCTGCCGTGACCGTGGCGCGGCCCGGCGTGCGAAAGCGCGGGTGGACGCGGGCGTAGGAGGCCGGGAGCGCCTCGTACGTCGACATGGCGAGGACCGTGCGGGCGACCGGGATGAACGTGGTCTGGAGGCTGGCGGCGGCCGAGGCGAGGACCGCGACGAAGAGCAGGATGCCGAGCGTGGGGCCCATGACGGGGCCCGCGAGGGCGGCGAAGACGTTGTCGGAGGTGGCCGGGTTGGCGAGGCCGAGCCCCGTGCCGCCGGAGCCGACGACCATCTGTGCGGCGACGCCCGTCGCCAGGTAGGAGCCGACGAGGACGACCATGGCGATGAGCGCGGCGCGGCCGGGGGTGCGGTCGCTGCCGATGGTCTCCTCGTTGGCGGTCAGGCAGGTGTCCCAGCCCCAGTACATGAAGATCGACAGGGACAGCCCCGCGGTGAACGCGCCGAAGGAGTGCACGGCGAACGGGTTCAGCCACGACCAGGAGAACGGCGCGGCCGTCGGGAAGTCCACCGGCCCGGACGCCCCCGGCCCGGCCTTGGCCAGCGCCATCACGACGAAGACGGCGAGCACCGCCAGCTGGAGCCCGACCAGCGTGTACTGGACACCCTTCGTGGCGGTCATGCCGCGGTAGCTGATCGCGGTGGCCGCCCCGATGAGGACGAGGCAGGTGAGGATGTGGACGAGTTTGTCGTGGTCCAGGTCCGCCACCCCGGCGCTGTTCGTGATCTCACCGGCGAGCAGCCAGAAGTACGAGGTCGCGACCCCGGCCAGGTTCGACAGGACGATGATCGTGGCGATCACCAGACCCCAGCCGCACATCCAGCCCACCCGCGGCCCGAACGCCTTGACGGTCCAGGTGAACGAGGTGCCGCAGTCCGGCATCACCTTGTTCAGCTCGCGGTACGCGAACGCGACGAGCAGCATCGGCAGGAAGCCCGCGAGGAAGACGGCGGGCATCTGGAGGCCGACCTCCCCGGCCGTGGAGCCGAGCGTGGAGGTCAGGCAGTAGACGGGCGCGACCGTGGAGACGCCGATGACGGCGCTGCCGAGCAGCCCGACGGAGTTCCCGCCCAGGCCCTTGCCCTTGGTGGCGCCCTCCTGGGGCCGCACGTCCAGCTGAGTCATGAACAGGACGTTAAATCGTGCGGTTTCCACATCTGACGGGATTCGCCCGAGCTGCGCCACTTAATGATTCGGGGCCGATTCCGCGATACAGGAGCACCTTCCATGGAAGATTGCCGCTAACACCCGGAGAATGCAAGGCGAACGGCACGGTGTCCGATATTCGGTAATCGCAGCACCGTCCGTTTTGGCCCGTTTCCAAATTTTCCCGTGCGGATTTCGTGCAGACCGCGCGGGCTCACACCTGCTTGCGGAACCGGCCGATCGCCGCGGGCACGATGTAGACGCAGACGAGCGAGCCGACCGCCGGGAAGAGGATCAGCAGGTCGGTCAGCCCGTCCACCAGGTTCTGGTAGGTCGTGGCGTGCCGCATGACGTCGGTGTCGTACTGGCTCACTGCCCACCACGTCTGCACCGTCAGCGCCGACAGGCCCACCCAGAACCCCAGCGCGGCCCCGCCGTCACCGCGCCCCGTCGTCAGCCGGATACCGAGGACGAGCAGCGCCGGGATCGCAAGGGCCCGCACGACGCCGAAGAAGGTCGTGTCGGCGAAGAGCAGCAGGTACGTGCAGAGTGCCATCGGGATCAGCCACAGCATCCCGAAGAGGGGCCGGCCGAGCAGCCCGCCGCCGGAGTCGAAGTCCCCGGCCCGGCCGGGTGGCGGGGGCGCGGTGAAGGGCGAGTAGCCGTACGCGTGCGGCGGCGGTCCTGCGGGCGGGGTGGCCTGCGGGTACCCGTACGCGTACGACTGCGAGCCGAAGGGCGGCGTCGTCCCGGCCCCGGCTCCCCCCGGCGCCGAGCCGGACGGAGGCCGCGTCCAGACCCCCGCGCCCGCGGCGCCCGCTCCCCCCGGCCCGGCGCTCCACGGGCCCGCCCCGCCCGGCCCCTGCGTCGGCGCCCCGTGAAACCCCCCGGCGGGCCCCGCGTCCGGCGCGGTGTGGCCGGGGCCCGCCGGACCGGCCGCCGTCTGCTCCTCCCGCACCTCCAGATTCAGCAGCTGTTCGGACGTACGGGCGATCAGGGACGCGATCCGCGCCGGCAGCCAGTCCTCCCCGGAGGCGTCCTTGGCCCGCGCCCAGGTGGTGAGCTGCTCGGCGGTGGGCCGCTCCCCCGGGTCGTCCTTCAGGCACGCGCCGATCAGCGCGGCGAGATCCGGGTCCACGCCCTCGTGCGCGGCCACGACGCTGCCCCGGTGCGGCTGCGCCCCGGTTGCCGCGAAGGCGAGGGTGAGGCCGTAGCTGTAGAGGTCGCTGGCGGCGGTGACGGTCTCGCCGTAGGCCTGCTCGGGCGACATGTAGGCCGGGGTGCCGATCCGCGCGCCGCTCTGCGTGAGCATCGTGTCGAGCGCGGCGTGCACGATCCCGAAGTCGATGAGGCGCGGGCCCGCGGCGGAGAGCAGCACGTTCGACGGCTTGAGGTCGCGGTGGACCAGACTCTGCCCGTGCACGTGGTGCAGGGTCGCGGCCAGGTCGGCGGCGAGCCGCCACAGCGCGTCGGCGGGCAGCGGCCCGTACGCGTCGACGGCCTCCTGGAGCGAGGGGCCCGGCACGTACTCCGAGGCGTACCACGGGTGTTGCTCGTCCACGCCCGCGTCGACGACCGGCACGGTCCCGGCGCCCGCGACCCGCCGCACCACCTCCACCTCGCGCCGGAACCGCTGCCGGAACCCCGGCACCGCCGCCATGTCGGCGTGGACGAACTTCAGCGCGACGGCCCGCCCGCCCGCGTTGCGGGCCAGGTAGACCCGGCCCATCCCGCCCTCGCCGATCCGCCCGAGCACCCGGTACGTACCGACCGTACGCGGGTCCTGAGTGTCCAGCGCTTCCATGCCAACTCCCGGCGTCCCGTCCCCGTCGACCTGCAACTGGGATCTTCACACGCCCAGTTGTGGGCGCGCAGCCGAGAAACGGAAGCGTGCCGGGACCGGGACACGGCAGGGACGTGGCGCGGCCCCCTCGGCGCCCCGTGGAGCAGGGGTGCGGCTCAGCCCGGCCAGACGATCGACTGGAGTTCGCTGTAGGCGTGCAGCGCGTACGAGCCCACGTCCCGGCCGACCCCGCTCTGCTTGAACCCGCCGAAGGGTGCCTCCATGTTGCGGCCGACGGTGTTCACGCCGACCCCGCCGGCCCGCAGCCGCCGCGCGACCCGGAAGGCGCGGGCGACGTCGCCGGACCAGACGTAGTCGATGAGCCCGTAGTCGGAGTCGTTGGCGAGCGCGACGGCCTCGTCCTCGTCCCCGTCGTAGGGCACCACCGTGACGACCGGCCCGAAGATCTCCTCGCGCGCCACCCGCATGGCGTTGGTGCAGTCGGCGAGGAGGGTGGGCGCCACGTAGAACCCCGGCCCGGTCGCGGGCCGCTCCCCGCCCGCGACCACCGTCGCCCCCTCCTTGCGGCCCAACTCCACGTACCCCTCGATCCGTTCGCGGTGCGCGGCGGAGATGACGGGACCGACGACGGTGTCCCGGGCGCGCGGGTCCCCGACCTTCAGCAGGCCCGCGTACGCGGCGAGCTTGGTGACGAACTCGTCGTAGACGGAGCGGTGGACGAGGGCCCGGGCCGGCGCCGTGCAGATCTGCCCGCTGTAGAAGGCGTACGTCGTCCCGATCCCGGCGACGGCCGCGTCCAGGTCGGCGTCGCCGAAGACGAGCGCGGCGCCCTTGCCGCCCAGCTCCAGCAACTGCCGTTTCACGGCCCGGCCGCACACCGCGCCGATGCGCCGGCCGACGGCGGTCGAGCCGGTGAAGCTGACCATGTCGACGTCGGGCGCGTCGACGGCCGCCTCGCCCACCGCCGTGGCGGCGCCGCTGACGACGTTCAGGACCCCGGGTGGCACGCCCGCCTCCAGCAGCGCGTCCGCGATCCGGTACACGGAGAGCGGGTCCTGCGGCGCGGGCTTCACGACCACGGTGTTGCCCAGGGCGAGGGCGGGCGCGATCTTCCCCGCCGGGTTGGCCCACGGGTTGTTGTACGAGGTGACGCAGGTGACGACCCCGACGGGCTGGCGGACCGCCAGCGCGCCGAACACACCGGCCCGGCCCATCGGCCCGGCCTCGTTGATCTGGGGCGCGAGCCCCTCCTCCACCGGTTCCAGGGCGCCGCGGGCGTACCGCCGGAAGCGGGCGATGCCGACGGCGACCTGCATGCCGCGCGCGGTGCCGGTGGTGGCTCCGCTCTCGGCCTGCGCCAGCCGGGCACTGTCCGCGAAGTCCCGCTCCATCAGGTCGGCGGCCCGGTCCAGCAGCGCGGCGCGCTCGCCCGGCGGGGTCCGCGACCAGCCCGCGAAGGCCGCGCGGGCGGCGCGCGCCGCGTCGTGCACCTGCTGCCGGGACGCCTCGGGCGCGTGTCCGACGACGGTCTCGCGCGCCGGGTCGAGAACCTCGTAGTACCCGCAGTCCGGCGCGGTCCACTCCCCGTCGATGAGCAGCTCGCGGGCGTCGCGGGCGGCGGGCTTCACCGGGTGCTCACCGTCCGGGTGTCCCGCCCGGACCTGAGGACCTTGCCGGGGACCGCGCCGGTGACCTCGTCGTGGCGGATGGCCTCGACGCCGTTGACCCACACGGCGGTGACGCCGAGGGCCCTGGAGTCCAGGCGCGGGCTGTCGCCGGGCAGGTCGTGCACGAGGGTGGCCTTGCCCGCGTCGACGGTCGCGGGGTCGAAGAGCACCAGGTCGGCGTGGTAGCCCTCCTGTACGCGGCCGCGCTCGCGCAGCCCGAACAGCCGGGCCGGGTCGTCCGTCAGCATCTTCACGGCCGCCTCCAGGGCCACCAGCTTGCGGCCGCGCAGGCAGTCCCCGAGGAAGCGGGTCGTGTACGGCGCCCCGCACATCCGGTCCAGGTGCGCGCCCGCGTCGGAGCCGCCGAGCAGGACGTCCTCGTGGCGCCAGGTCGCGGCACGCAGGGCCCAGGAGCCCGGGTCGTTGTCGGTCGGCATCGGCCACAGCACGGTCCGCAGCCGGTCGGCGGCGCAGATCTCGACGAGGCACGCGAAGGGCTCCTGCCCGCGCTCGGCGGCGATGTCCTTCACGACGCGTCCGGTCAGGCCCTCGTTGGCCGGCGTGTAGGTGTCCCCGATGACGTACCGGCCGAAGTCCGCGAGCCGGCGGAAGACCCCGGCCTCCTTGCTGTCGGCGCGGCGCAGCATCCCGGCGCGCACGTCCGGGTCGCGCAGCTTCGCGATCCGCTCGTCGAGGGGCAGGCCGAGGATCTCGCCCCAGCCCGGGATGAGGTTGAGCGCGCAGAAGGTGCCGAGCGACATGTTCATCGGGGTCAGGATGGGCATGGTCAGGGCGACGATCCGGCCGCCCGCCTTGCGCGCGCGTTCGCTCGCGGCGAGCTGGCGGGGGACGCGCGCGGGCACGGCGGCGTCGACGGTCAGCACGTTCCAGTTGAGCGGGCGTCCGGCCGCCGCGCTCATCTCCACGAGCAGCTCGGTCTCGGCGTCGCTGAACTGGTCCAGGCACCCGGTGACGATCGCCTCGATCTGCGTCCCCTCGTGCTCTCCGACCGCCCGGCTGAGCGCGATGAGTTCGTCCGGCAGCGCGTGCCGCGAGGCGACCGGCCGCCCGTCCCCGTCGGAGTGCGTGGACGACTGGGTGGTGGAGAGCCCCCAGGCCCCGGCGTCCATGGCGTCGTGGAGGAGGCCGAGCATGGCCCGCAGCTGTTCCTGGCTGGGCTGCCCACCGACGGCGTCCGGTCCCATCACGTACCGGCGCAGCGCGCAATGGCCCACCATGAAGCCCGCGTTGACGGCGATGCGCCCGTCGAGCGCGCCGAGGTACTCCCCGAACGAGTGCCAGGTCCAGGGCGCCCCTTCCTCCAGGGCGACCAGGGACATCCCCTCGACCTTCGACATCATGCGCCGGGTGTAGTCGGCGTCCTCGGGCCGCCGAGGGTTCAGCGGCGCGAGCGTGAACCCGCAGTTGCCGCCGGCCACGGTCGTCACCCCGTGGTTGAGGGAGGGCGTGGCGTACGGGTCCCAGAACAGCTGCGCGTCGTAGTGCGTGTGCGGGTCGACGAACCCGGGCGCGAGCACGAGCCCGGTGGCGTCCTCACGGCTCCGCGCCTCCTCGGTGACCCCGCCCGGCGCGGCGACGACGGCGATCCGCCCGTCCCGGATCCCGACGTCGCCCACGAAGCCGGGCGCGCCGGTCCCGTCGACGACGGTGGCACCCGCAATGAGGTGATCAAGCACGATCCTCCACCCTCTCCCGCTCCGGTCGCCCCGGCCCGTCCGCCAGCCGCGTCACGCTCAAATCAAGCCCCGCTTCCGGTACGAGAGGCAGCGGAACCCGGGGCAGAGTCCCGCGACCTCAGCGCGAAGAAGGCCCCAGCCTCTCTGCCCGGGAGGAGGGAGATCCGGGACGACCCGGCACCTCAACCCCGCGCCCCCCGGAACCGCGACGTCCGGTGGACCGGATCCGTATCGATCTTCGGAATGACGTGCTCCCCGATCAGCCGGATGGAATTCAGCGTGTCCTCGTGCGAGACCCCGATGGGCAGCCCGAACGACAACTGGTCGGCCCCGGCCCGCTCCCACCGCCCGCACTGCGCCAGCACCTCGTCCGGGTCCCCGCAGATCATCAGCTCCTCCGCGATGAGCAGCTCGATGATCTCCGCGCTGTACTCCGGCAGCACCTCGGGCCACTCCGGGATCCCGTCGGGGCGCGGGAACGTGTCGTGGTACCGGAACACCAGCGACTGCAAGTAGTTGAGCCCGCCGTGCACGGCGATCTGCACGGCCTTGTCGTGCGTCTCGGCGCAGATGGCGGTCGACGTCACCATGACGTTGTCGTTGACGAAGTCCCCGATGGGTTCGGCGTCCTGGATCGCGGTCTTGTACTGCTCCAGGACCCACTCCATGTCGGAGACCTTCTGCACGCTGAACCCCAGCACGCCGAGCCCCTTGCGGGCCGCCATGGCGTACGAGGGCGGGGACCCGGCGGCGTACCACATGGCCGGGTGCGAGGCCCCGTACGGCTTGGGGAAGATCTTGCGCGGCGGCAGCGACCAGTGCTTGCCCTGGAACCCCGGGTACTCGTCCTGGAGCCACATCTTGGGGAACTCCGCGATGGTCTCTTCCCAGATCTCCTTGGTGTGGTTCATGTCGGTCACGCCCGGGATGAAGCCGAGGATCTCGTGGCTGCCCGCCCCGCGCCCGCTGCCGAACTCGAACCGCCCCTCGCTGAGGTGGTCGAGCATGGCGACTTTCTCGGCGACCTTGACGGGGTGGTTGACCTGGGCGAGCGGGTTGAAGATGCCGGACCCGAGGTGGATGCGCTCGGTCGCGTGCGCGAGGTACCCGAGGAAGACGTCGTTGGCCGACAGGTGCGAGTACTCCTCCAGGAAGTGGTGCTCGGACGCCCAGGCGTACTTGAAGCCGGACTTGTCCGCCTGGATGACGTACTCGGTCTCGTTCATGAGCGCGCGGTGCTCTGCGGTCGGGTCCGTCAGCGCCTGCTTGCCCACGTACCCCTGTACAAAGAGTCCGAATTCCACGGAGGTTCACCGTCCCCATCTGTTTCTGACGGTACGTCAGATCGGCTGCACCGACTGTTCCATCGCACCCCTGGGGGGTCAATACCTGATGAGCCGTCAGTACACCGAGACGCCCGCCAGCCACCCGCCGTCGATCACGAACGGCTGCCCGGTGATGTACGCCGAGTCCTCCTCGGCGGTCAGGAAGAGCGCGAGCCGCGCGACCTCCTCGGCCCGCCCGACGCGGCCGAGCGGCACGAGCTTGCGGTACAGCCCCTCCAGGGCCGAGGCGGCCTTCCCGTCGTCCGCCGCCGGGCCGGGCTGCGCCGGGTTGCTCATGGCGGTGTCGACGGCGCCCGGGCAGACGGCGTTGACACGGATGTGCCGCGCGGCCAGTTCCAGGGCGGCGACCCTGGTCAGCCCGATGACGGCGTGCTTGGTGGCGGCGTAGGCCCCTACGTACGCCATCCCCGTCACCCCGGTGCAAGAGGCGGTGTTGACGATCGAACCGCCGCCCGCGGCGGCTATCTCGGGGGCCACGGTCTTGATCCCGAGGAACGTCCCGACCTGGTTGACCCGCACGATCTGCTGGAACTCGGCGAGCGGGGTGGAGACCAGCTCGTTGAAGCGCAGGATGCCCGCGTTGTTGACGAGCCCGTCGATCTTCCCGAAGGCGTCCCGGGCGGCCGTGACGGCGGCGCCCCACTCCTCCTCCCGGCCCACGTCGAGGTGGGTGAACAGGGCCCGGCCCGCACCGATGTCCTGGGCGACGGCCTCGCCCCGGTCGTCGAGCACGTCGGCGACCACGACCCGCGCCCCTTCGGCCGCGAAGAGCCGCGCCTCCTGCTCACCCTGCCCGCGCGCCGCCCCGGTGATGAGGACGACCCGCCCGTCGAGCTTGCCCATGTCCGCCGCTCCTCAGCTCAGTCGGGGTGCCACGCCGGCGGCGAACGCCGCCATCTGGTCGACGAGTTCGGCCCTGCCGCGGCTGCGGAAACGGACCTGGATCTGGTGCACGCCCATGGCCGCGTACGCGCGCAGCGACTCCGCGATCCGCTCCGGCGCGCCGGTGAGGGTCCGCCGGCCCACGTCCCAGCCGGGCGCCCCCACGTACAGCGGCTCGGCGATGGCGCCGACGGTGAGCGGTGCCTCGATGCCCGCCTCGGCGCGCAGCCGCCGCAGCGTCGCGATCTTCGCCGGCAGTCGCTCGCGCGGATCGCCCTGCGGCAGCCAGCCGTCGCCCTTGAGCGCGGCGCGCCGCACGGCGGGCGCCGACGAGCCGCCCACCCAGAGCGGGACCCGCGCCTGAGCGGGCCGGGGCCGCTGCCCGAGCCCCGAGAAAGAGAACAGTTCGCCCTTGAACTCCGGGAACTCCTCGGGCCCCAGGGCCGCCTTCAGCGCGTCGACGCTCTCGTCCAGGAGAGCCCCGCGGCGCGCGAAGTCGGCGCCGAGCGCCTCGAACTCCTCCCGGACGTGGCCGGCCCCGACCCCGAGGACGAGCCGCCCGCCGCTGAGGTGGTCCAGGGTGGCGTACTGCTTGGCGGTGGCGAGCGGGTGGCGCAGCCCGACGACGGCGACGTGGCTGAGGAGGCGGACGCGCTCGGTGAGCCCGGCGAGGTAGGAGAGGGTGGCGACGGGGTCGTACCAGGTCGTCGACATGGCCCCGGCGAGCCGCCGCGGGATGGCGACGTGGTCGCAGCAGGCGATGTAGTCGAAGCCGCCCCGGTCGGCGGCGCGGGCGACCTCCGCGAGGTCACCGGCGCCGGCCGCCGCCTCCCAGGGTTCGGCGTACAGGGTGGACCGGGACTGGACCGGGAGCTGTATCCCGTAGGCGAGCCGCGCCATACCCGAACTCCTGCCTGACGGTGCGTCACAAGCGAGCCGGGGCCCATCCTCGTACCTGACGCTCCGTCAGACAAGGGTCCGGGCGGCGTCACACCCCGGGGCTCCAGAGCCCGTCGGCCGTCAGACCGAGCAGCTCGATCGCGTTCCCCCGCACGATCCGCTCCACCGTCCCGGCGTCCAGGTGCGCCATCTGGGCCTCGCCCACCTCCCTCGACCTGGGCCAGGTGGAGTCGGAGTGCGGGTAGTCGGTCTCGTAGAGCACGTTGGCCGGGCCGATGGCGTCGAGGTTGCGCAGCCCGAAGGCGTCGTCGAAGAAGCAGCCGAAGACATGGTCGGCGAAGTACTCGCTCGGTGGCCTGCGGACCTTGCCGGCGACGCCGCCCCAGCCGCGGTTCTCCTCCCACACCACGTCGGCGCGCTCCAGGATGTACGGGATCCAGCCGATCTGGCCCTCGGCGTACATGACCCTGAGCCGTGGGAAGCGTTCGAACTTGCCGCTCATCAGCCAGTCCACCATCGAGAAGCAGCAGTTGGCGAAGGTGATGGTGGAGCCGACGGCGGGCGGCGCGTCGGCGGACGTGGACGGCATCCTGCTGCTGGAACCGATGTGCATGGCGATGACCGTGCCGGTCTCGTCGCAGGCGGCCAGGAACGGGTCCCAGGCGTCGCCGTGGATGCTGGGCAGCCCCAGGTGCGGCGGGATCTCGGAGAAGGCGACGGCGCGCACGCCCCGGGCCGCGTTCCTGCGCACCTCGGCGGCGGCCAGTGCGGCGTCCCAGAGCGGGACGAGGGTCAGCGGTATCAGCCGCCCGCGCGCCGCCGGCCCGCACCACTCCTCCACCATCCAGTCGTTGTAGGCGCGCACCCCGAGCAGCCCCAGCTCCCGGTCCTTGGCCTCGGTGAAGGTCTGGCCGCAGAAGCGCGGGAAGGTGGGGAAGCACAGGGCGGACTGGACGTGGTTGGCGTCCATGTCGGCGAGGCGGGCGGGGACGTCGTAGGAGCCCGCGCGCATCTGCTCGTAGGTGATGACCTCCAGCTTGATCTCGTCGCGGTCGTGGCCGACGGCGGTGTCGAGCCGGGTGAGCGGCCGGTGCAGGTCCTCGTAGACCCACCAGTCACCGATCGGCCCGTCGTCGCCCGGCGCTCCCATGACGGGCGCGAACTTGCCGCCCAGAAAGGTCATTTCCTTCAGGGGCGCGCGCACGACGCGCGGTCCGGTGCCGCGGTACTTCTTCGGGAGGCGGTCGGACCAGACGGCCGGGGGCTCGACGGTGTGGTCATCGACGGAAATGATCCGGGGGAACTCACCGGTTTTCGGGGCGTTCACTGTCTTTCCGGTCTCCGTGGTCTCCATGGGCTCACGGTAGCGCCGATCTGACGGCCCGTCAGCTGCCGGATG
Organism: Streptomyces sp. NPDC006552; assembly: GCF_040611655.1. NCBI lineage: Bacteria > Bacillati > Actinomycetota > Actinomycetes > Kitasatosporales > Streptomycetaceae > Streptomyces > Streptomyces sp. NPDC006552. The sequence goes on along the minus strand of NZ_JBEXOS010000018.1, from coordinate 23,119 downwards.
CGCGGCTCCGTCCGCGTGAGGTGTCTGTGATGGCTGTCTCCCACGGCTGACGTATCCGCCATGAACAAGGCAAACTGGCGGGGTCGTCCCCGACGGGCCGTCCCTTCGACGGCGCGCCGCCTGGACGACGCGGACACGACGACGCGACCGGTGCTTGTGCGGCGGCAGGGGGCAGCGATGGACGGTGGAGCGCGGGTACCGGAGCAGCGGCGGCCCGGCGCGGCCGGGGCGGTCCCGGACGTGCCGCCCGCCGCGGGCTCCGGCCTGCGCTTCAGCGTGCTCGGACCGGTACGTGCCTGGCGCGGCGGCGAACCGCTGGCGACGGGCTCGCCCCAGCAGCGGGCGCTGCTCGCGGCCCTGCTCCTGCGCGAGGGCCGCACGGCGACGGCGGGCGAGCTGATCGACGCGGTCTGGGGCGGGGACTCGCCCCAGCAGGCGCTGGCCGCGCTGCGCACGTACGCCTCCCGGCTGCGCAAGATCCTCGGCGCGGGCGTCCTGGTCAGCGAGGCGGGCGGGTACGCGATCCGCTCGTCGAGCCCCGACGCCCTGGACCTGACCGCCGCCGAGTCCCTCGCCGCGGACGCCGAGAAGGCCCGCCGGGCCGACGAGCCGGGCCGGGCGCGGAGCCTGATGAGCAAGGCCCTGGACCTGTGGGACGGCGAACCGCTGGCCAACGTCCCGGGGCCGTACGCCGAGACGCAGCGTGCCCGCCTGGAGGAGTGGCGGCTGCAACTCCTGGAGTGCCGGCTCGACATGGACCTGGAGCAGGGCTGCCACGCGGAGGCCGTCTCCGAACTGACCGCCCTGACGGCGGCCCACCCGCTGCGCGAACGCCTGCGCGAGCTGCTGATGCTGGCGCTCTACCGCTCCGGCCGCCAGGCCGAGGCCCTCGCCGTCTACGCGGACACCCGCCGCCTGCTCGCGGACGAGCTGGGCGTCGATCCCCGCCCGGGCCTCTCCGAGCTCCAGCAGCGCATCCTGCGGGCCGACCCGGCGCTCGCCGAGCCCTCGGCGCCCGCCGCCGAGCCGACCGCGACCCTCGTACGCCCCGCCCAACTGCCGGCGACCGTGCCGGACTTCACCGGCCGGGCCTCCTTCGTCACCGAGCTGAGCGACGTGCTCTGCGCCGCGTCCTCCGGGACCGGCACCGGCTCGGTGATGGCGGTCTCGGCGGTGGCGGGCATCGGTGGCGTCGGCAAGACGACGCTCGCCGTGCACGTCGCCCACGCCGCCCGGTCCGCCTTCCCCGACGGCCAGTTGTACGTGGACCTCCAGGGCGCCGGGGCGCGCGCGGCGGAGCCCGAGACGGTCCTCGGCTCCTTTCTGCGCGCCCTCGGCACGGCCGACGCGGCGATCCCGGACACCCTGGAGGAGCGGGCCGCGCTGTACCGCTCCACGCTCGACGGCCGCCGCGTCCTGGTCCTGCTGGACAACGCGCGGGACGCGGCCCAGGTCAGGCCGCTGCTCCCCGGCACGGAAGGGTGCGCGGCGCTGATCACGGGCCGGGTGCGGATGGTCGATCTGGCCGGGGCGCACCTGGTGGACCTGGACGTGATGTCCCCCGAGGAGGCGCTGCTGCTCTTCACCCGCATCGTCGGCCGCGAGCGGGTGGCGGCCGAGCGGGAGGCCGCGCTCGACGTGGTCGCGGCCTGCGGCTTCCTTCCGCTGGCCATCCGCATCGCGGCGTCCCGGCTCGCGGCCCGCCGCACCTGGACGGTGTCGGTCCTCGCGGCGAAGCTCGCCGACGAGCGCCGGCGCCTGGACGAACTGCAGGCGGGCGACCTGGCCGTGAAGGCCACCTTCGAGCTGGGCTACGGGCATCTGGAGCCCGGCCAGGCACGGGCGTTCTGCCTGCTCGGCCTCGCGGACGGCCCCGACATCTCGCTGGCGGCCGCGGCCGCCGCCCTGGACCTGGAGATCGAGGAGACCGAGGACCTCCTGGAGTCCCTGGTCGACACCTCCCTGCTGGAGTCGGCGGCGCCGGGCCGCTACCGCTTCCACGACCTGGTCCGCCTCTACGCGCGTGCGTGCGCGCAGCGCGACGAACTGCCCCCGCGGGAGCGGGACGCGGCGATGTCGCGCCTCCTCGACTTCTACCTGGCGACGGCGGCGCGGATCTACGCGATCGAGCGGCCCGGCGACCGCCTGGTCGACGACCTGGAGCCCACCGACCACCCCGGCCTGCGCTTCGCCGCGGGCGCGGCCGCCCTGGACTGGCTGTACGCGGAGGCGTCGGCCCTGCTGGGGTGCGTGCGCCAGGCGGCCGGCACCGACCGGCTGCGCCGCGCGGTGGACCTGCTCTGGGCGGCCAGGGACCTCGCCGAGTCCGGTGCGAACGCGCACCAGTACGAGGCGACGGCCCGGGCCATGTGCGAGGCGACGCGGGCGGCGCGCGACATCCGTGCGGAGGGCCGCGCCCGCGCCACCCTCACCAACGTCCTCCTGGTCTCCGGCCGGATCCGGCAGGCCGAGGAGGAGGCGCGGCGCGCGATGGAGTCCGCGACCGCCGCGGGTGATGCGACCGCCACCAGCTGGGCGGCCCAGGACCGCGGTGTCATCGCGCTGCACCAGCACCGCTACCGGGACGGCAAGGTCTTCTTCGACCAGGCCATAGAGGGGTTCAGGGCGGCCGACAACGGCCTGTGCGAGGCCACCGCCCTGTGCAACCTCTCGCGCGCCTACATGGGGCTCGGCGACACCCTGAAGGCGGTCGAGTTCGCCCAGCGCGGTCTCGCCGTCCACATCGAGGTGGGCAGCACGATGCGGCTCGGCAACGGCCACTACGCCCTCGGCGTCGCCCTCATCACGGCGGGCCGGCACCGTGAGGCCCTCACCCAGTTCTCCGAGGCCCTGACCATCTTCATGGACCACCGTCAGCGCCTGTGGGCGGGCACCACGCACTTCCGGATCGCCGAGGCCCACCTCGGCGCGCACCGCCCCGCGCAGGCGGCCCAGCACGCCGAACAGGCACTGGCGCTCCAGTGCATCGGCGGCGACCGGATGCAGGGCAACGTCCTGACGCTCCTGGGCCACGCCCTGTCCGCGCTGAACCAGGCGGACCGGGCCGGGGCCTGCTGGCGCGAGGCGCTCAACCTCTACCAGGAGCACGGCGCTCCGGAGGCCGCCGAGGTCCGCGCCCTGCTGGCACCGGCCACCGCGGCCTGAGCGCTCCCGGGCGCGGGGCGCCCGGTCGCGGACCGCCGGCGTTCAGCATTCGTTTATCGCCATCGGGCAGTCTGGCCTCAGTCACACCGTCGCGTCGGGGGGCAGACGGTCTGACCAGGAGCCCGAGAGATAGCGTGCGGCTCCGAGCGCCCGTCCGGCGACCCTCGGGGGAGTCTCCGGGCGGGCGTTCCTCACTGGCCCTGAGAAGAGGAATGTGACCGCATGAGCAACGTGAAGAAGAAGCCGATCGCCACTCCGCAGGACACGAACATGCCCAGCGAGCCGCTGGCGGAGCTGTCCGACATCACCACGATGGACACCAACATGCCGGCGCCGCCGAAGGACTCGGGCGCGACGACCCAGGACACCAACATGCCGGCGCCGCCCGCCACGGGCGTCTGAGGACCTTCTTCCCGACGGGGATCGGCCGCGGCGGCGCGGAGGGGGAGCCGCCGCGGCCGGAGCATCGCAGCGAGGGGCCGGGCGGACAGCCCGGCCCCTCGCCGCGTGCCCGGGGTCTTCCGGTGACCGCCGTGTGCGGAGCCTGTGGGGACGGCCGGACGCAAGACCCGGCCGGTGACAGAGCCGTCCCCGGACCGGGTCCGGTGTAACAGCCATGCAGGAGGACGCGGCGGGAGGGAACGCCAAGACGCTGCCGGTCTCGCTCGACCTGCCCGTCACCGGCTCCCCCTTAGACGCGGGCGTCACGGTCGACCCGGTCGGCACGGGCAAGCGGTAACCGCCCCGGCCGGGCGCCGGACCACGTCGCTAGCGGGCCTTCGACGGACCCGGTCCGAACACCCGCGTCCCGACCACCGGCAGCCCCTTCGCCCACCAGTGGTCATAGCGCCGGTACGCCGCCGCGTCCCGCTCTGCCAGCAACTGCCGCACCCCCAGCGCCTCCTGCTCCAGCGCCGCCCAGACCTCCCCCGGCAGCGGCCGGAACGCGCCCACCTCGACCCCGGATCCGTCCGGCGCCATCCGCCACACCCCGGCCACATAGCCGTCCACCAGCACCGTCGGCAGCACGTCCCCGTTCACCCGGGTCACGTGCTTGCGGTACGCGGGGTCCAGGACCCGGCCCCGGTCGGCGTAGGCCAGCAGCACGCTGTCCCACATCGCCATCAGCCGCGGCGGCGCGGGCGCCTCCTCCGCGACCCGGACCCCGCCCGGCACGTCGTAGAGCACCGTCCCGCCGGGTCCGGCGAACTCCTCCAGGCCGTCGCCGTCGCCGAGCGCCGCCCGCACCCGCCCCTTCTGCACCAGCGCGAACTGCGCCATGTCCGCCACCGAGGCCGGCCCGAACCCCTCCAGATAGCGGCGGATCAGCACCCGCAGCCCCGCCGCCACCGCCTCCGGGTCCCGCAGCCGCGGCCGGTGCGCCCGGCCCGCCGCCACATAGCGCTGCCCGCTCCCGGCGACGTAGGACCAGGGCGCGTCCGCCGCCGGCGCGTGCCACAGCGGCGCGTACTGCCGCAGCATCCGCCAGGCGGTCTTCGCACAGTCGGCCTCGATGCCCGTCCGCCCCCGCAGCCACTCCGCCAGCTCCGGCGCGCCGGACGGCTCCCCGGCCCGCTCCAGCAGCTCCGGCAGCAGCGCGTCCGCGTCCCCCTCGGTCAGCCCCGACGCCGTGAACCGCCGGTCCCGCAGCCGCGCGCCGCGCACCGTCGGCTCGACGGCGGCCCGGAAAGCGGCGTAGTCCTCGACGTGCACGGCGTGCAGCGTGATCCGCATCAGCGTCGACCGCACCACCCGCGCACCGGCCAGGGCCGCGTCCAGCTCCGCCGCCCGGAAGCCCGCCACCCGGTTCCACAGCGCCACATACGGCGAAGCGGGCTGCTGCGCCTGGAGCGCGACAACCCGCCGTACCGCGTCCTCCACCCCGAGCGGCCGCCGTTCGAGCAGCAACTGCCGGGCGAGGGTGGACCTGTTGAGGGCGCGCTCAGAGATCGCTGTCATGCCGCGCATTGTCCGCCACGCCCCGCCGGGCCCGAAGGCTCAGCCCAGGCGCCGGGCCACCTCGGTCGCCCAGTAGGTGAGGATCATGCTCGCGCCGGCCCGCTTGATCCCGGTCAGCGACTCCATGATCGCCTGGTCCCGGTCGATCCAGCCGCGCTCGGCCGCCGCCTGGATCATCGCGTACTCACCGCTGATCTGGTACGCGGCCACCGGCACGTCCGAGGCGTCGGCGACCCGGGCCAGGATGTCCAGGTAGGGGCCGGCCGGCTTGACCATGACCATGTCGGCGCCCTCCTCCAGGTCGAGCGCCAGCTCCCGCAGCGCCTCCCGGGTGTTGGCCGGGTCCTGCTGGTAAGTCTTGCGGTCGCCCTTGAGCGAGGAGGCGACGGCCTCGCGGAACGGGCCGAAGAACGCCGAGGAGTACTTCGCCGTGTACGCCAGGATCGCCACGTCCTCGCGGCCGATCTGGTCCAACGCGTCCCGGATGACCCCGATCTGACCGTCCATCATCCCGGACGGGCCGACGATGTGCGCGCCCGCGTCCGCCTGGACCTGCGCCATCTCGGCGTACCGCTCAAGCGTCGCGTCGTTGTCGACCCGGCCGTGTCCGTCCAGGACCCCGCAGTGGCCGTGGTCGGTGAACTCGTCCAGGCACAGGTCGGACATGACCAGCAGGTCGTCGCCGACCTCGGCGCGCACGTCCCGCAGCGCCACCTGGAGGATGCCGTCCGGATCGGTGCCGACCGTGCCGGCCGCGTCCTTCTTCTCCTCCAGCGGGACACCGAACAGCATGATCCCGGAGACACCCGCCGCGGCGGCCTCCGCGGCCGCCTTCTTCAGCGAGTCCCGGGTGTGCTGGTACACGCCGGGCATCGAGCCGATCTCCACCGGGGCGCCGATCCCCTCGCGCACGAACGCGGGCAGGATCAGATCGGCCGGATGCAGCCGCGTCTCGGCGACCATCCGCCGCATGGTGGGGGTCGTCCGCAGCCGCCGGGGCCGCGCACCGGGGAAAGAGCCGTACCGAGTCACTGGTCTGTCACCTCGTACCTACGTGTACCAACACATACCTGCGTCAATGGAGCGGGGCGGGCACCCGGCCGAAACCGGGCACCCGCCCCCACTGTCCTCTACGGGGCGGCGCGCCTGCGCCGCGCCCCCGGCCGCCGCTCGCTCGGCCGCGTCACCGGATCACCCGCCTCGACGGCGGCGTCCCGGCGCCGCGCGCCGAACTCCGCGAGCGCCGCGGCCAGCTTGTGCACCGACGGCTCCGGAGCCATCACGTCGACCCGCAGCCCGTGCTCCTCGGCGGTCTTGGCGGTGGCCGGGCCGATACAGGCGATCACCGTCACGTTGTGCGGCTTGCCCGCGATACCGACCAGATTGCGCACGGTGGACGACGACGTGAACAGCACGGCGTCGAACCCGCCGCCCTTGATCGCCTCCCGCGTCTCGGCCGGCGGCGGCGAGGCGCGCACGGTCCGGTAGGCCGTGACGTCGTCGACCTCCCAGCCCAGCTCGATCAGACCGGCGACGAGCGTCTCGGTGGCGATGTCCGCGCGCGGCAGGAACACCCGGTCGATCGGGTCGAAGACCGGGTCGTAGGGCGGCCAGTCCTCCAGCAGACCGGCGGCCGACTGCTCGCCGCTGGGCACCAGGTCCGGCTTGACGCCGAACGCGATCAGCGCGCCGGCCGTCTGCTCGCCGACCGCGGCGACCTTGATCCCGGCAAAGGCACGCGCGTCGAGCCCGTACTCCTCGAACTTCTCGCGCACCGCCTTGACCGCGTTGACCGAGGTGAAGGCGATCCACTCGTAGCGGCCGGTGACCAGGCCCTTGACCGCGCGCTCCATCTGCTGCGGGGTGCGCGGCGGCTCGACGGCGATCGTCGGGACCTCGTGCGGCACCGCGCCGGCCGACCTGAGCTGGTCGGAGAGCGAGGCCGCCTGCTCCTTGGTGCGCGGCACGAGCACCTTCCAGCCGAACAGCGGCTTGGACTCGAACCACGACAACCGGTCGCGCTGGGCGGCGGCGGAACGCTCACCGACCACGGCTATCACCGGGCGGTTGCCCTCCGGCGACGGCAGCACCTTGGCCTGCTTCAGCGTCTGCGCGATGGTGCCGAGCGTCGCCGACCAGGTCTTCTGGCGGGTCGTCGTCCCGGCGACGGTGACGGTCAGCGGGGTGTCCGGCTTGCGGCCGGCCGCGACCAGCTCGCCGGCGGCGGCCGCCACCGAGTCGAGCGTCGTCGAGACGACGACCGTGCCGTCGGAGGCGCCGACCTCGCTCCAGCAGCGCTCGGAGGCGGTGCGGGCGTCGACGAACCGGACGTCGGCGCCCTGCGCGTCGCGCAGCGGGACACCGGCGTACGCGGCCACGCCGACGGCCGCCGCGACACCGGGCACGACCTCGAAGTCGATGCCCGCGGAGGCGCAGGCGAGCATCTCCTCGGCCGCGTACGTGTCGAGGCCGGGGTCGCCCGGGACCGCACGCACGACCCGCTTGCCGCCCCGCGCGGCCTCCATGACAAGATTGGCCCAGTCCCTCAGAGCCGGGACCACGACGGCAGTTGACGACCCGTCAGCAGGAGTCGTGCGCCCCGGCGTGCCCGCGTCGAGCACGGTGACGCCCGCTGTGGCGTGCGTGCGCACGACGTCGAGCACTTCGGGCTCGGCGATCAGCACATCCGCCCGGGCCAGGGCCTCCACGGCCCGTAGTGTCAGCAGTCCTGGGTCGCCGGGACCGGCACCCAGGAAGGTGACGTGCCCCGGTGCGCAGGCGGTCGATTGAGGCGTGGTGGGGCTCAAAGTGCTCGCTCCCCCATCAGACCGGCCGCACCCTTGGCCAGCATCTCGGCGGCGAGTTCCCGCCCGAGCGCCAGCGCCTCGTCATGCGACGAGGGCACGGAACCGGTGGTGGACAGCTGCACCAGCTCGGTGCCGTCGGGGGTACCGACGACGCCGCGCAGGCGCATTTCGTTGGCAATCTGCCCGTCGGCCAGGAGGTCGGCCAGCGCACCCACAGGTGCGCTGCAACCGGCTTCCAGGGCGGCGAGCAGGGCTCGCTCGGCGGTCACGGCGACCCGGGTGTACGGGTCGTCCAACTCAGCGAGCGCGGCGGCGAGTTCACCGTTCCTGGCGGTGCACTCGACTGCCAGTGCCCCCTGACCGGGGGCGGGCAGGACGATGTCGGTCGCGAGGAAGTCGGTGACCTCCGCCGTGCGGCCGATGCGGCTGAGCCCGGCGGCCGCCAGGACGACGGCGTCGAGCTCCCCCTTCTCGACGTAGCCGATCCGGGTGTCGATGTTCCCGCGGATCGGCACGGTCTCGACGGTGAGGCCGTGGCTCCGGGCGTACGCGTTGAGCTGCGCCATGCGGCGCGGCGAGCCGGTGCCGATCCGGGACCCGGCCGGCAGCTCGGTGAAGGTCAGCCCGGACCGGGCGATCAGCACGTCCCGCGGGTCCTCGCGCACCGGCACGGCGGCCAGCGTGAGTTCCTCGGGCTGCGACGTCGGCAGGTCCTTCAGCGAGTGCACGGCGAAGTCGATCTCGCCGCGCACCAGCGCGTCGCGCAGCGCGGTGACGAAGACACCCGTCCCGCCGATCTGCGCGAGGTGCTCACGGGAGGTGTCCCCGTACGTGGTGATCTCCACCAGCTCGACCTCACGGCCGGTCAACTGGCGTACGGCTTCGGCGACATGCCCGGACTGGGACATGGCCAGCTTGCTGCGCCGGGTCCCCAGCCTCAGTGCTTTGTCGGCGGCGGTCATGCCGGGCCTCGATTCTTGCCTACCGTGCCGGTAGCGGATTCACGGTCTAGGGGGGTGGCCCGGGAGACGGCAGCCACCGTCTCCTGGTCCAGGTCGAACAGCGTCCGCAGCGCGTCCGCGTACCCGGCACCGCCGGGCTCGGCGGCCAGCTGCTTGACCCGTACGGTCGGCGCGTGCAGCAGTTTGTCCACCACGCGCCGCACGGTCTGGGTGATCTCCGCCCGTTCCTTGTCGGCCAGGCCGGGCAGCCGGCCGTCGAGCCGGGCGATCTCGTTCGTGACGACGTCCGCGGCCATCGCGCGCAGCGCGACCACGGTCGGCGTGATGTGCGCGGCCCGCTGGGCGGCACCGAACGCGGCGACCTCGTCGGCCACGATCGTGCGCACCTGGTCCACGTCGGCGGCCATCGGCGCGTCGGCCGAGGCGTCGGCGAGCGACTCGATGTCCACGAGGCGCACACCGTCGATGCGGTGCGCGGCGCCGTCGATGTCGCGGGGCATCGCCAGGTCGAGCAGGGCGAGCGCGGCCGGCCGCACCGGCTCCGGCTGCCGCTCGCGCCGCATCTCCGGCACCCGGCCCGCGGCGGCCAGCGCGGCGATGGCGTCGGCCTCGGAGGGGCGCACCCGCTCACCCGGCGCGTTGTCGACCCACACACCGTGCTGCTCCAGCTCGGCGGCGCCGAACCCGGCGACCGCCGCCTCGCCCTCGACGGAGAACCCGCCGCGCACGGGGGCGCCCGGGTCGGCGGGGCAGCCGTCGACCACGCTCTTCTGGCCGGCCGGGCCCGCCTGGGCCGGGACGTCGGCGCCCGCGGTGGGCGTGCGGCCCGCGACGGCCGCGCGTACGGCGTCGGCGGTCAGCACGAGTCCGGTCGCGCCGGTGCAGGAGATGGCGATGTCGGCACGTGTCAGTTCGGCGGCCACGGCGCCCATCGGCACGGCGCGGGCGGCGGTCCCGCCCTCGCCCAGGATCTCCACGAGCCGCTCGGCGCGCTCCGGCGTCCGGTTGGCGACGACGACCTCGGCCACTCCGGCCCGCGCCAGCGTCGCCGCGGCCAGCGACGACATGGAGCCCGCGCCGATCACCAGGGCGCGCTTGCCCTGCGCCCAGGCGGCCACCGGCTCCCCGGCGGCGAGCTGTTCGAGTCCGAAGGTGACCAGGGACTGCCCCGCGCGGTCGATCCCGGTCTCGGAGTGCGCGCGCTTGCCGACCCGCAGGGCCTGCTGGAAGAGGTCGTTGAGGAGCTTGCCCGCGGAGTGCAGCTCCTGCGCCCGGGCGAGCGTGTCCTTGATCTGGCCGAGGATCTGGCCCTCGCCGACCACCATCGAGTCGAGCCCGCAGGCCACCGAGAAGAGGTGGTGCACCGCCCGGTCCTCGTAGTGCACATAAAGATAGGGAGTGAGCTCGTCCAGGCCCACGCCGCTGTGCTGGGCGAGCAGCGTCGACAGCTCGGCCACCCCGGCGTGGAACTTGTCCACGTCCGCGTACAGCTCGATGCGGTTGCAGGTGGCGAGCAGCGCGGCCTCGGTGGCCGGCTCGGCGACCAGCGTGTCCTGCACCAGCTTGGCCTGGGCGTCCGCGCTCAGCGCGGCCCGCTCCAGGAGGGAGACCGGGGCGCTGCGGTGGCTCAGCCCGACGACGAGGAGACTCATGCCGGCATCACGGCGGGCACGTCCCCGTCGGGTCCCTTGCGGTCGGTGGTGGTGCTGCTGGGCTTGGTGACCTTGGCGGCGGGGCCCTCGACGCCCACGGCGCCCTCGGCCGCCGCGATGGCGGACTCGCCGGCCTTGCGCTGCTCGTGGAAGGCGAGGATCTGCAGCTCGATGGAGAGGTCGACCTTGCGCACGTCGACGCCGTCCGGCACGGACAGCACCGTCGGCGCGAAGTTCAGGATGGAGGTGACACCGGCGGCGACCAGGCGGTCGCAGACCTGCTGCGCGGCGCCGGCCGGGGTCGCGATGACGCCGATGGAGACGCCGTTCTCGTCGACGATCTTCTCGAGGTCGTCGGCGTGCTGCACCGACATCCCCGCGACGGACTTGCCGGTCATCGCCGGGTCGGCGTCTATCAGGGCCGCCACGCGGAACCCGCGCGAGGCGAAACCGCCGTAATTGGCCAGGGCCGCACCGAGGTTGCCGATACCGACCATGACGATCGGCCAGTCCTGCGTGAGGCCCAGCTCGCGGGAGATCTGGTAGACGAGGTACTCGACGTCGTAGCCCACGCCCCGCGTCCCGTACGAGCCGAGGTAGGAGAAGTCCTTGCGCAGCTTCGCGGAGTTGACTCCCGCGGCGGCCGCGAGCTCCTCGGAGGAGACCGTGGGCACCGAGCGCTCCGACAGCGCGGTGAGGGCCCGGAGGTACAGCGGGAGACGGGCGACGGTGGCCTCGGGAATTCCTCGGCTGCGGGTCGCCGGTCGGTGAGTTCGGCCAGTTGCCACGGTGCTCCTGCGGGTAGAGCGGGGCTGCGGGCGGCTACGTGTTCCTGGACCGCCCCGTCGAAAGCAGGCTATGTCTTTGTGAACGCGTGCACAAAGATGGTGTCCGATTTGCCCGGCCAACGTGACCGGGGTCACGCGCCCCCGGCGCACTGAAGCGGAACCGGCGCGGAGGCGGCTTCGTTGCTCACCTGTAGGGGGCAAAACCGCACACCTTCCTTACGATCCACGCCCCCGAGACCAAAACCGCCCTCGATCCTAGGCGACTTTCGGGACCAGTTGGACTCATCAGTCAGTGACGTGCGCGACCGCGGCCGCCCGTCGTGCGCACAGCGCTACTGCGTGAGCGCACGCCGCAGTCGCTCCTCCTTCACGCGCCAGAAGTCGTGCTGCGCGCCGTCGACGAGGACGACCGGGATCTGCTCCCAGTACTTGCGGTACAGCTCCTCGTCCTCGGTGATGTCCTTCTTCTCCCAGGCGGCGCCGGTCTCGGCGCAGACCTTCTCGATCACCGCCTGTGCGTCGTCGCACAGATGGCAGCCGGGCCTGCCGATCAGCGTGACGACACGCTCTTGTGGACTCTTCTTCTCACCACGACGGAAAATGGGACTCATACCGGCCATTGTGGCCTCACCACCACCCCTTGTACGACGCCGGATTTCCGCCGCAGGACAGCTTCCCGAAATCCGCGCGACTCCGGAAGCGCCGGGCCGACTGGCTATGCTCACGCCATGTCCCGCCCGTCGCCCGACCGCCCCCACGGTAGGAGGCACGCCGTGCCGCTGATTGGTTTCGGATGGCTCACCCCTCATCGGCGCCCCGCCACCGCGCGGAGCGTGCTCGCGGGCGAGGCGTCGGCGGAGGCCGCCCGCAAGACCTCCCTCGAAATGGAGGAGCAGGCGCCCCTGACGGGCGCCGCGGACGCCGCCCGCGCGGAACCGGAGTTCCCGGTCATGGGCGACGACAAGGCCGCCGCCTTCTTCGACCTGGACAACACCGTGATGCAGGGCGCCGCGATCTTCCACTTCGGCCGGGGCCTGTACAAGCGCAAGTTCTTCCAGCGCCGGGAGCTGACCCGGTTCGCCTGGCAGCAGGCGTGGTTCCGGCTGGCCGGGGTCGAGGACCCCGAGCACATGCAGGACGCCCGCGACAGCGCGCTGTCCATCGTCAAGGGCCACCGCGTCGCCGAGCTGATGTCCATCGGCGAGGAGATCTACGACGAGTACATGGCGGAGCGGATCTGGCCCGGCACCCGCGCCCTCGCCCAGGCCCACCTGGACGCGGGCCAGAAGGTCTGGCTGGTCACCGCCGCGCCGGTGGAGATCGCCACGGTCATCGCCCGCCGCCTCGGCCTGACCGGCGCCCTCGGCACCGTCGCCGAGTCCATCGGCGGCGTCTACACCGGCAAGCTCGTCGGCGAGCCGCTGCACGGCCCCGCCAAGGCGGAGGCCGTCCGCGCGCTTGCCTCCGCGGAGGGCCTGGAGCTGGGCCGCTGCGCCGCCTACAGCGACTCGCACAATGACATCCCGATGCTCTCGCTCGTCGGGCACCCCTATGCGATCAATCCCGACGCGAAACTGCGCACATACGCGCGCGAGCGCGAGTGGCGGCTGCGGGACTACCGCACCGGACGCAAGGCCGCGAAGGTCGGCATCCCGGCCGCGGCCGGGGTCGGCGCCGTGGCGGGCGGCACCGCCGCCGCCATCGCCCTGCACCGCCGCCGCCGCTGACCGGGGGTCCTACCCGGCCCGGTCCCGGGCCAGTCCCGCCGCTACCACTCGGCCACAACCCGTCATCGCCGTAGCCCGAACATGACCTGATCCGATCATCAAGTGGTCACTCTCTGGTGCTCGAACCATCGCCGATCAGCTACAGAAGTGACGTAATCGATGATTTGAGCAACTCGGTGTAGCGCTCCCTGCACGAAGCGTTATTCTCCTCAGACGCATTCCGGTACCCACACGTCAACACGACGAGTGAAAGGTTCCGCACTGCACGTGATGGAAGCTCTGCCTCTGGGAGTCCCGTGTTTCAACACGTCGGGGTTGACGCCTCGGGCCTGGCTACGCTGCGCGCAACGGTCATCGACCGCTTGCGCGGCTTCGTCCCCACCGCGTACGCCGTCCCCGCGCTCGCCGTCGCCGCACCCGCCGGCCCGTGCTTCGCCATGGCCGACTCCGGTGCCGCCACCGTCGGCAGACGGACCCGCTCCGGCGCCGCCGGCGCCTCCGGTACGTCGACGTCCACCCCTGCCCGCCGTCCCGCGGCGGACAGCGACAGCGCCCGCATGATGGAGCTGGTCGAGCGCGCCCAGTCCGGCGAGGCCGATGCCTTCGGCCGCCTCTACGACCAGTACAGCGACACCGTCTACCGCTACATCTACTACCGCGTCGGCGGGAAGGCGACGGCCGAGGACCTCACCAGCGAGACCTTCCTGCGCGCCCTGCGCCGCATCGGCACCTTTACCTGGCAGGGCCGCGACTTCGGCGCCTGGCTGGTCACGATCGCGCGCAATCTGGTCGCCGACCACTTCAAGTCGAGCCGTTTCCGCCTCGAAGTCACCACCGGCGAGATGCTCGACGCGAACGAGGTGGAGCGCTCCCCCGAGGACTCGGTCCTCGAATCCCTCTCGAACGCCGCCCTGCTCGACGCCGTCCGCCGGCTCAACCCCCAGCAGCAGGAGTGCGTCACGCTGCGCTTCCTGCAAGGACTCTCGGTCGCCGAGACCGCGCGGGTGATGGGGAAGAACGAGGGCGCGATCAAGACCCTCCAGTACCGGGCCGTACGCACGCTGGCCCGGCTCCTCCCGGACGACGCCCGCTGACCCCTCACCGTCCGCGATTGCCAACTCACCTTCTGTGCGGGCGAGATGCGATCGCGGTCGGATCATCTTTCGTCCGTAACCCAAGTGCCGCGCCGCTCGTTGTGCGGGATGCAGGCTCCCTGCGGTCACTCCTGGACCGGCCCCGCTCACTCGATCGTGTGCAGGCCGTCGGGGCGTGCAACCCGCAGAGCCTGTCTTTGAACCCCCGTCGTCCGCGCGAAGCGCGGGCGCAGCGGCGGTCGGTGCGTGCGATCGGCGTGCGGTGCCCCAGGTCCTGTGGCGGAGCCACCTGTCCTGGGGCACCGTGCGGCGAGTGTGCGTGCCGAGTGTCGGGGCGCAGGCGGGGTTCGAAGACAGGTTCTCCGGACCCCTTGGGGAGTCGACCACATGGGAGTCGACCGTCATGACGAGAGGAGGTGCCGCCAGTGATCGCCAACGTATCGGCACACCGGCGGGCGAACGCCTTCGCCGAGGCCCTGGAAGACCAGTCCGACCGGGACCCGGCGGCACAGCAGCCGGAAGAACCGGCCGCTCTGCAGAGCGACCAGCCCGATCAGACCGGCCGGGACAGTCTCCTGTCCCTGGCCACCAGCCTCGGCGAGCTGCCCAGACCGACCATGGACCCCGAGGTCAAAGTGGTGCAGCGGGCTCAGCTCGTCGCCGCCATGGAGGCCATGCTCCAGGAGGGCACCATCGGCGCGTCCGTGCCGGAGCAGCGGACCCGGGGGAAGGGGGCCCACCGGGCCACTTCCCTGGGCAAGCTGCGGCCGCGTTCGCGCCTGTCCAAGGGCATCGCCGCGGGCGGCCTCACGGTCGGTGTCGCCGCGGGAGCGTTCGGCGGTGTGGCCGCGGCCAGCTCCGACGCGCTGCCGGGTGACCACCTCTACGGCCTCAAGCGCGGCATGGAGGACCTGAAGCTGGGCCTCGCCGACAGCGACTCCGACCGCGGCACCCTCTACCTCGACCAGGCCTCGACACGGCTGAACGAGGCGCGGCGGCTGATGGAGCGCGACCGCGGCGGCCCCCTCGACCACGAGTCCCTGGGCGAGGTCAGACGCGCGCTCTCCGGTATGCGCTACGACGCGTCCGAGGGCCACCGGCTGCTCAGCGCGGCCTACAAGCGGGACGGTTCGCTCGGCCCGATCCAGGCGCTCTCCGCGTTCACCCAGTCCCACCGGCGGAGCTGGAGCGCCCTGCGCGACCGGCTGCCGGTCCAGCTGGGGGACGTCCGGGACCAGGTGAGTTCGGTCTTCGACGCCATGGACGAAGAGGTCGCTCCGCTGCGTTCGCTGCTGCCGGAGCCGCCCGCCCCCGGTGGCGGCACCGCGGGCACCGGCCGGAGCAGCGGTTCGGCGCCGGGCGGCTCCGGCACCGACCGGTCGACGCCGTCCGGTTCGGCCGAGCGCGAGCACCACGGCTCCAGCTCCACCAGGCCGAAGCCGTCCAGCTCCGGCAGCCACAAGGACGACGGTCTGCTCGGCGGGACCACCGGCGGCCTCCTGGAGCCGCCGCAGGACGAGTCGAGCCCGACGCCGTCCGACGACGGGTCCCGCACCTCGGGCCCGGCCAAGCCGGACGTGACGCTGCCCCCGCTCCTGCCGGGACTCCTGCCCGGCCTGGGCATCGACGGCGAGGACACCAAGTAGCGACCGGGGCCTGGGTACACCCCCCGGGCCCCGGTTCATACTCGCTTCCCGGGGACCGCCCTAGAAGAACACCGACCGCCGCTGTACCAACAGCTTGTACAGCGTGTGCTGGATCTGTTCCCGGACCTGGTCGGTCAGGTTGAACATCAGCATGGGGTCCTCCGCCGCCTCCGGCGGATACCCGTCCGTCGGGATCGGTTCCCCGAACTGGATGGTCCACTTCGTCGGCAGCGGCAGCGCACCGAGCGGCCCGAGCCAGGGGAACGTCGGCGTGATCGGGAAGTACGGGAAGCCGAGCACGCGCGCCAGCGTCTTCGCGTTCCCGACCATCGGGTAGATCTCCTCCGCCCCGACGATCGAGCACGGCACGATGGGCGTCCCGGCACGCAGCGCGGTCGACACGAACCCGCCCCGGCCGAAGCGCTGCAGCTTGTACCGCTCGCTGAACGGTTTGCCGATGCCCTTGAACCCCTCCGGCATCACCCCGACCAGCTCGCCGCGCTCCAGCAGCCGCTGCGCGTCCTCCGCGCAGGCAAGGGTGTGACCGGCCTTGCGGGCCAGCTCGTTGACGACCGGCAGCATGAAGACCAGGTCCGCCGCGAGGAGCCGCAGATGGCGTCCGGCCGGGTGGTGGTCGTGCACGGCGGCCTGGAGCATCAGGCCGTCCAGGGGGAGCGTCCCCGAATGGTTGGAGACGATGAGCGCCCCGCCCTCGGACGGTATGTTCTCCACGCCCTTCACCTCGACCCGGAAGTACTTCTCCGCGACCGGCCGCAGCAGCGACATCAGGACCTGGTCGGTGAGTTCCTCGTCGTAGCCGAACTCGTCGACCTCGTACTCCCCGGTCAGCCGGCGCCGCAGGAACGCGAGCCCGCCGGCCACCCGCCGCTCCCAGCCCGCCCGCTCCCCGGGCTCCGGCTCAGGCTCCGGCTGCTGCACCGGCAGCCGCTGCACCTCCTGGGCGCCGCCCGGCTCACCCGGGCGGCGCCCGCCGCCGGCCGGGCCTCTGCGCCGCCCGGCGCCCTTTCCGGTGGCCCCCCGCGACCTGTCGTCATCGAACGGAATGACCTTGGCGTCCGCCATCGTTCACGCGCTCCTCAGTTGGCGCTCTGCGTCGGGGGGTGGCCCGGGGCGCGGTCACCGCTCGTGCGGTCACCGTCCGCGTCGTCGCCGCTCAGGAAGGGCAGCGCCGCGATCCTGTCCACGGCTTCCGCCACCCGCTCGGGCGGCAGCAGCCCGGGCCCCCGGGCCCGGACGAAGTCCGCGAAGGTCTCCGCGGTCGTGTACCGGGGGCAGAAGCCGAGCGTCTCGCGCATCTGGGCCGTCGAGACCATCCGCCCGTGGGTGAGCAGCCTGATCTGCTCGGGCGAGAAGTCCGTCGCGCCCAGCGTACGCAGCGCGCTGCCCACCCAGGTCACGGCGGGCAGCGGCACCGGGACGGTCGGCCGGCCCAGCCGCCGCGAGCACTGCGAAAGGAGCAGGACCCCGTCCCCCGCGATGTTGAAGGTCCCGCTGTTGAGCGTGGAGCGCCGCGCCTCGTGCGACGCGATCCGCAGCACCTCGATCACATCGTCCTCGTGCACGAACTGCAGGCGCGGGTCGTAGCCGAACACGGTCGGCAGGACCGGCAGCGAGAAGTACGCGGCGAGCGGGGAATCGGCCCGGGGCCCCAGGATGTTGGCGAACCGCAGCACGCACACCGCGACATCGGGCCGGCGCCGGGCGAACCCGCGGACATACCCCTCGACCTCGACGGTGTCCTTGGCGAAACCGCCGCTCGGCAGCGACTTGGGCGGCGTCGTCTCAGTGAAGACGGCCGGGTCGCGCGGGGCGGACCCGTACACGTTCGTACTCGACTTCACGACGAGCCGCCGCACACCGGGCGCCTTCTGGCACGCGCCGAGGAGCTGCATCGTGCCGATGACGTTGGTCTCCTTCAAGGAGCTGCGGCCGCCGCCGGAGAGCGGGGTCCCGGTGACGTCCAGGTGCACGACCGTGTCGACGCGGTGCTCGGCGAGCAGCCGGGCGATGGCCGGCTGGCGGATGTCGGCCTGGAGGAAGTCCGCGCCGCCCAGGTGGTGCGCGGGCGGCACGGCGTCCACGCCGATCACCCGGTCGACCTCCGGATCCCGCTGGATCCGCCGGACGAACCGGCCCCCCAGCTGCCGGGCCACCCCGGTCACGAGCACGACCTTGCCCAAGATCAGCGCCTACCTTCCGTCCCAGCCCCCGCCGCGCGTCACATCCCCGCGTCGCGGCTCACGTTAGCGGTTCGCCGGTGCGCTGTGAGGACCGCGCGACGCACGAAGTGACGACGGCCACGGGTGCGCGTACAGCGCCGAGCCTGCACCGCCCGGTGCCAGGGAGACGAGTGGCCCGGCGGAAGTTGTCCGAAACGCACTGCGGCCCTCCCACCGGACGGTGGGAGGGCCGCAGACCGCGCTGTTGCGCAGCGACGCCTACTTCTTGTTGCGACGCTGCACGCGCGTGCGCTTCAGCAGCTTGCGGTGCTTCTTCTTCGCCATCCGCTTACGCCGCTTCTTAATGACAGAGCCCACGACTACCCTCGCTCACTTCTCGGACAACCCCCGCTGCGCGGGGACAATCACTCGGTGCGGGGCTGCATTGGGGCCCACACGACCTACGGAGGGCCAGCCTACCCCGCCTGAGCGCCGAGCTTGAAATCGAGGGTCCCGGAAGCCCCCGAAGGGGCTCCCGGACGCCGCCGATCAGCCCGTTTCCACCCCCACATAGGACTCGCGGAGGTACTCGTGAACCGCTTGCTCGGGGACGCGGAAGCTCCGCCCCACCCGGATCGCGGGCAGATGACCGCTGTGCACCAGCCGGTACACGGTCATCTTGGAGACGCGCATGACCGAGGCGACTTCCGCCACGGTCAAGAACTGCACCTCGTTCAGAGGCCTACTCTCAGCAGCAGCCATGACACACCTGAACCTTCCGCACTCGACGGCCACCGGCTTCCCCTTCCGGTGACTCAACGTCGTTGCGTGCTCACTCCCCAATGTAGGGGCGTGTGGTGCGAGTGGGGAAGAGGAGCAGCGATCGGCCGCCTACTGTGACAGACACGCTCGATTGAGTACATAGCGAGTAAGCGGTCGGTAGTAATCGGACCGCACGGCGTCATCAAGCGGAACGACGACGGAGACCTGCCCCTCGGCCTCCCCGACGAACAGCGCGGGATCGTCCGTATCCGCCAGACCGATGGCGTCGAACCCCAACTGACCTGCACCGCAGACCCACCCGTGGTCCCCGACGACCAGCTGGGGCAGCGGCCCGCCGCCCTCCGCACAGGCCGCCAGAGCGGTGCGAACCGGGAGCGGCGAGTGGGTGTGCGCCCCCCGCTCACCACCGGCGGACACCTCCCCGGGTTCGCGCACCAACGCGACTCCCCGTACGTAGTCGAGGTTGTACGTGCGTAGACCGAACCGGGTCGTTATGTCGACACGGTGACCCTGCGCGGGGGTGAGGACGGGACAGCCGAGTGTCGACAGGGCGTCCGCGAGCGCGGCGTAGAAACCGAGCAGGCGGTGCGGATGACCGGTCCCGAACAGTACCGGGGAGCGGGCGTGCGCAGCCCTGCCCAGCCGGTCGCCGAAGGCGTCGAGCGCCGCCAGGGTCCTTTCCGGATCGATGACGTCGAACCCCGTGGTGTGCCGGGGGTCCGCCGAGACCCCGCACCTTTCGGCCATCAGCGCGAGCAGCTCCCGCTGTCCCCAGGCCCACTGGGGATCGAGTCCGAGCAGCACACGCGGGTCCCGCGCCTCGAACAGCCGGTAACTGCGCAGACTCTCCTCACGGGACGTCGCCACAGGCCCGGCAAGCCGAGCCGCCAACAGATGCGCACGCAGGGTGCCGGTGCTCAACACGCCTGTGATGCTGGTGCATTGGGCGCCCGGATGCGCGCAAAACGGCCGAACGCCCCACACTTGGAGTAATCCCGGGCCGACTCCCCGCCCCCGCGCCGGGAGTTTGCTAGCGGCCGTGGCCCTCTCCCGGGCCGTCCGGGCGCACCGCCCCGCGGGTCGATACAGCTAGGGCAGCAGTCCCCGCAGCGGGAACGCCGCCTTCCGGGTGGCGAGGATCGCCTGGTCGAGACGGTCCGCCGGGTCGTACCCCGCCTCCCACGCCCGGTGCGCGACCGGCCAGCGGCCGTCGGTCATCCGGCCCGGCGCCAACTGCCGGGTCCGCGCGTAGACGTCCTGCTTCCAGCTCTCCGGGGTCAGCGTCCCGGGCGCGATCTCCCGGCCGGCCGCGATGGCCACCAGATGCGTCCACGACCGCGGCACGACGTCCACGACCGCGTATCCGCCGCCGCCCAGGGCGACCCACCGCCCGTCGGCGTACTCGTGCGCCAGCTCGTGGCAGGCGACCTGCACGGCCCGCTGCGCGTCGAGCGAGACCGCGAGGTGCGCGAGCGGGTCCTCGAAGTGCGTGTCGGCCCCGTGCTGCGTGACGAGGACCTGCGGGCGGAACTCCGCCAGCAGCTCCGGCACGACGGCGTGGAAGGCCCGCAGCCACCCCGCGTCCCCGGTCCCCGCCGGCAGCGCGACATTGACCGCCGTCCCCTCGGCGGGCCCCGCCGCACCGGTCTCCTCGGGCCACCCGGTCTGCGGGAACAGCGTCCGCGGATGCTCGTGCAGCGAGACGGTCAGCACGCGCGGGTCCTCCCAGAACGCGGCTTGCACCCCGTCCCCGTGGTGGACGTCCACATCCACGTACGCGACCCGCTCGACGCCCAGCTCCAGGAGGCGGGCGACGGCCAGCGCCGCGTCGTTGTACACGCAGAACCCGGACGCGGCCCCCGGCATCGCGTGGTGCAGCCCGCCCGCGAAGTTCACCGCGTGCAGGGCCTCCCCGCGCCACACCGACTCGGCGGCGCCCACGGACTGCCCGGCGATCAGCGCCGACACCTCGTGCATCCCGGCGAAGGCCGGATCGTCGACGGTGCCGAGCCCGTACGCCTGATCCGCCGCGGCCGGGTCGGCGGAGGCGGCCTTGACCGCCTCCACGTAGTCCTGGCGGTGCACGAGCCGCAGCGTCGACTCCCCCGCCGCCTTGGCGGCGACGACCGCCACGTCCCGGTCGAGTCCGAAGGCGTCGACGAGACGCCGGGTCAGGTCCAGCCGGACCGGGTCCATCGGATGCCCGGGGCCGAAGTCATACCCCGTCACCGCCGGGTCCCACATCAACTGCGCGCGGCCGCTCATGCTTTCCACCGTATCGGTCCGTCCCCGCGCCGAACGAAGGGGCGTACACGAGCGTCACCAGGACCAGCACCATCGGTACGAGCATCGCCCCGCGGTAGCTCCACGCATCGCCCAGCGCCCCCACCAGCGGCGAACCCACCAGAAAACCGACGTAGTTGAAGATGTTGAGCCGCGCGACGGCCGCGTCGGAGGCGCCGGGGAACAGCCGGCCCGCCGCGGCGAAGGTCTGCGGCACGATCACGCACAGCCCGAGCCCGAGCAGCGTGAACCCGAGCATCCCGGTCCACGGCCCGGGCGCCACCGCCACGACGCCGAACCCCACCGCGGCCACCACGGTCCCCAGCCGCACCACGAGCACCGCCCCGAACCGCCGCACCCCCACATCACCCACGGCCCGCCCGACCAGGGTCATCACCATGTAGACGTTGTAGGGCACGGTCGACAGCTGCTCCGAGCTGCCCAGCACGTCCTGCAAGTACTTGGCGCTCCAGTTGGAGACGGTCGAGTCCCCGATGTAGGCGAAGGTCATCACCAGGCACAGCGGCAGCAGCAGCTTGAAGACGAGGCCGCCCGCCTGCTCCCGCACCGCCGCCTCGGCCGCCCCGGTGCCGGCGTCGGCGTACCAGCGGCTCCCCAGCAGCACGCAGGGCAGCAGCACCACGACCACCGGCAGGTACAGCACGAACAGCGACAGGTCCCAGTGGGCCCCGGCCCAGGCGAGCGAGGCACCGACGATCCCGCCGAGGCTGTACACGGCGTGGAACCCGAGCATGATGCTGCGCCCGTACGCGCGTTGCAGGCTCACCCCGAGCATGTTCATGGACGCGTCGAGGGCGCCGACGGCCAGTCCGAACGCGCCGAGCGCGAGGGCCACCTGCCAGAGCGCCTCTCCCGCGCCCACCCCGAGCAGGGCGAGGAGCGCGACCGGCTGCGACCAGCGCAGCACCTGGCTGGGCCGTACCCGCTTCACCAGCTGCTCGGTGCCGACGCTCCCGGCGCCGGCGAGGATCGGCACGGCGGCCAGGAAGACGGGCAGCAGCCCGTCGGAGATCCCGTACTGGTCCTGGACGGCCGGGATCCGCGTCACCAGGAGCGCGAACACCACTCCCTGCGCGAAGAAGGACAGCCCCAGCGCCTGCCGGCCCCGGCGCATCGCCCCCGTGATCTTGTCCGCGCCGGCTCTGCCGCCCGCGCCACCCACGTCACCCGTGCCCTCGGTCATGGCGGCACAGCGTATGCCCCTGGGATACCGGTGGGTAGATGGATCACTCGGTCAATTCCCGGCGCCCCCGGCCGGTGCCAGTCACGCCAGCAGGCCGGGCAACTCGCGCATGTCCGCGAAGAGTTGATTCGTCCCGTCGAGCCGGGCGGCGGGTGTCATCGCGGTGAACCCGTACACGTCCATCCCGGCGGCCCGGGCGGCCTGCACTCCGAGCGGACTGTCCTCGATCACGACGCACTGCTCCGGCGCGGCCCCCATCGCGGCGGCGGCGTGCAGGAACAGGTCGGGGGCGGGTTTGCCGCGTCCCACGTCCTGCGAACTGAAGACGCGGCCGGGCCCGAACCACGCGTCGAGTCCGGTCGTCCGGTGTCCGACGCGGATGCGCTCATGGCTGCCCGAGGACGCGACGCAGTACGGCACTCCGTCGGCGGCCAGCTTCTCCAGTACGTCGACGACGCCCGGCACGGGCTTCAACTCCCGCTCGAAGGCGGCGAAGACCCGCCCGTGGAACACGTCGTCGAAATCCGCGGGCAGCCGCTCCCCGGTCCGCTCCAGCACCAGATCGTGTACGCGGTGCAGGGCGGCGCCCATGTAGTCACGCAGGGAGTCCTCGTACGAGGTCGGGTGCCCGAGTTCGGTGAGGTAGCCGGCGAGCAGGGTGTTGGAGATCGGTTCGCTGTCGACGAGGACACCGTCATTGTCGAAGATGACGAGTTCATAGCGCATATGACCGACCCTAAACGCAGAAAAGCCCCGTGCCGAAGGGCACGGGGCTTTTCTCAAAAATAGTTCGGCGGCGTCCTACTCTCCCACAGGGTCCCCCCTGCAGTACCATCGGCGCTATGAGGCTTAGCTTCCGGGTTCGGAAT